>SLJS01000090.1 GCA_007135015.1 Alcanivorax sp.
CCCTTGCAGTGGTCTTCCTCATTGGCCCGGCGGGCGATGTACTCGTTGAGGCACTTCATGAACCAGCTCAGATCGTAGAGGCGCTCGCGCCAGACGGCGATGAACTCGCTTACCTGTCGATGCTCGCTGCCCGACAGCGCTTCGCCGTCCATCCAGCGCCTTACGAGCTGCGGCCCACGGAACAGACGCAGCCAACGCCGGGCGATCTCCTGCTCGCTCCAGCCGCGGGCGCGCCGGGCGTCGACATGGAGCAGCGCATGATAGTGGTTATCCAGGATGGTGAAGGCGCCCAGATCCACGGCGAAGCATTCGACCAGCAGCGCCATGCGTGCCTGAATCCAGCCCTTGCGATGGCTGTAGTCCCGGCCGGTCAGCGGGTCCCGGCCGCACAGGCGGGCGCGGCGCACGCAGCGGCCGATCACGTGATAGTAGGGCGTGGCTTCCAGGTTGACCTGTTCCTTCCGTGGGCGGGGCATGGCTTTCTTCCGTGAGAATATGACGGAAGAATAACCAAGCGCTTTGCATCTGCCTGTAGGCTACTGCAGACGGTTTTTGTCAGAAACTGTCGATTTGGTGCCTGTCTCGGATCAGCCGGTCTCGGATCAGCCGGTCTCGGATCAGCCGTCTCGGATCAGCCGTCTCGGATCAGCTGGGCTTGAGTTCTCCGAATTTCAGGGAACCCATCCGGAAGGTGGGTCGAGTGCCCGGGAAGAGCCAGAAGCCGTCGGACTCCGAGGAGAGCGCCATGTTTGGTATCCGTTCGTCGATACTGGACGGTCCCGCAATTGCCTTTTCCTGCACCATGGAAATGTACTGCTCGACAGCCATCTCCTGGGTATTTCCGTTCAGCACAACTTCCGCGCCGGTAACATCCGCGTACTCGGCCAGTTTCGGTATCCGTGAAAGCGCTGGAGCATAGTTGTCCAGGCTTACACCGTTTTCGCTGGTGACAAACAGTCCGCCATCGGTGTGCGCAACAATCGAGTGATTTCCCTCGGTATGACCCGGTGTGCGCACCAGCGCCACGCTCCCGTCACCGAGGATTACGTCTTCATCGAGGAATATGATTTTCTCTTCGGGAATCCCTACAAGACCGCCGGGACAGAACCACTGGTTCTGCCAGGGAATCGGCGCGGTAGCGCAATCCCATTCATCCCGCATGATAAGAAGCCTGGCATTGGGCAGCTCCGCCGGCTGGCCATCCGCCCCGAGCCAACGCCGCAGATTTACCGTGTGCATGTGGTCATAGGTAATGTAGTCCACATCCTCGGGCCGCAACCCCACGCGCTCCAGCACCTCCGGAACAGTGGAGGTCTTGCGTGTGGTCAGCGCCTCCTGCGCCGGCGCGGCCACACCGGCGCGGTCCACCAGCCGTTTGAAATAGGGGGTATCACGCTGGTTTTCCCAGTCCATGGGCGAGACCAGCATGGTCTTGATTCCTTCATCACTGTTGAACTGAATGATAAAGACCCGGTTCACCAGATGCACAAAGGAAGAAAACCCGGTGAACGCGTTCAGATAGCCGTACTTGCTGGGGTAAGGCACGCGAATCAGCTCGAAGGATTCGTAGTACTGTACTTTGGGATGGGAGAGCATGTCCCGGCGAAAGTCCTGCGCTGCGTGGCGGACATTGTCCACCCTTTCAACCGGGCGGCTGACATCCCGGGTTCCCTGGAAACTGTTTACCGGCTTGATGATACTCATGGCTGTCTCCAGTGTTCATTTCACGAATGCAGTGCCCGGAAGGCACATGCCCGGCCCTGGGCTGCTCAAGGCACTGTTTTCGAAAGGTAGTCGCCAAAGCGGACAGGGCACACGCCATTCAGGGTGATTTGTCTGGATCGCGGGCGCGAGGTCGCGTGAGGTTCCGACCGGGCGATGGTCTTGCATGGAGTCACCGTGCAGACCTACCAGTACTTCTCTTCGCGGAAGTCGTATCCCAGCGGCTCGAAATTCTCCCGCACATCCGCGATCATCTGCGGGTTCCCGCACGCATAGAGGATCGTCTTCTCCGGGGAGAACCCGTACTCGTCCAGGTATTTGCCGACCTGCTTGTTCACTCTTCCCGTCTCGCCCTGCCAGCCCGCATTGGGCTGCTCATCCGGGCGACTCACCGTGGGTACAAAATCTATAAAATCATGCTCGGCCGCCAAGGCCTGCAATTCATCCCCGTATGCCAGATCCTGCTGGTAACTGGCACCAAGCATCGCCAGGAAACGCTGGCCGCTCAGTCCCCGCGCAATGTAATCGCGCAGATAACTCACAAACGGAGCAATACCGGTAACCGTGGCGATTAGTACCTGATTGGGCTTGCTGGGATCCAGAGTGAAATGGCCCTTGATTTTCGGTGCCATGGCCAGTTCGTCGCCTACCTGGAGCCCGTGCAGCAGGGGAGTAAGCTTTCCGTCAGGCTCGGGAATCCGCTCGATAAATAGCTCAATCAGCTCCTCGTGGGGAGCGGAGACAATGGAATAGGGCCGGGCAATGCCCTCCATCGCCACGGTACAGTACTGGCCAGGCTGGAAATCGTGCTGAAAGGGAGGGTCGAGCCAAAGGACAAACAGATCGTCGGTCAGATCCCGGCGGGCAGCCACACGCGCCCTGGGCAACTTGCTCGTATCCATGCCCGGACCTCCTGACAGCACAGTGATTGTCCTACCTTTGTATCGTCATCCATCCGGCCTTTGCAAGGAGAAACAGATTCTCCGGAAATGACGATGCCAACACTCGTGCCTCCCTGGCCAGAACCCTCTCCCAAGCATACAGCTGGCGAATATCGCGCAGCGGAGCACAACACGCCTGGGCAGTAACTTTGTGTGCCGACACCCGTTAATTGTTGTGCCTGTCTTGATTCGGTGCCTCTCGCCGACCGGGCGGGCGGGCGGCGACGCATGCCCGCCCAGAGCCTTAAAGGGCCAGAACAGTGCCTGTCGCGGATCCGGTGCCTGTCGCGGATCCGGGTTTGTGCCTGTCTCGAATCTTCTGGTGGCGCGGAATGGCGTTCGTGTGCCGTTAGCGATCGATTACATGGGGTTTGGGCTGAACCCTTGGACCGCGGGCCGGTTAGCCAAGGGGCGATTCACAGTGCACCCGTTACCAGTCGGCTTCCAGAACCAGCTTGCCGCGCACATGACGGGTTTCCAGGCGCCGGTGCGCTTCGGCGGCTTCGCGGAAGGAATATACTGCCTCGATATGCGGGTAGAGCCTGCCCTGCTGGATCCAGTCACCCAGGGTTTCCAGGTCCCGGCGTCGGGACCGGACCAGAACCAGGCGGCTTCGGCGCCACAGGCCGGTCATGGCGAGCAGCTCGCCGAAGATGGTGGTGCTCCTGGGGATGGTGTTTACATAAATGCCCCGGGGCGCCAGCGAGCGGGAAAAATCCCGCCCCCGGTACTGACCGAAAACATCGAAGATGCAGTCGAAGGGCCCGGCCACCTGTGTGGCAGCGGTGCTGCGGTAATCGACTACATGCTGTGCGCCAAGCTCGCGCACAAAGGCAAGATTGTGCTTGCCGCACACCGCTGTCACATTCGCACCCAGTATGCGTGCGACCTGGACGGCAAAATGCCCGACGCCCCCACTGGCTCCGTTGATCAGCACCCGCGCGCCGCTGCCCACGCCCGCATAGTCCCGCAATGCCTGCAGCGCCGTCTGCGCGGCCAGTGGTACGGCTGCGGCCAGGGTACCGGAAATCCGCTCCGGGATCGGCGCAACCCAGCCGGCATCCACCACCGCGTACTCGGCGTGAAGACCACCGTGAAAGCGATTGCTCATGCCAAAGACCCGCTCACCCACGCGAAGCCCCGTTGCGCCTTTTCCGATCTCGACCACCTCGCCGGCCATCTCCAGTCCGCTGACCCGCGGAAGGGGCTCACGATCCAGAAAGGGGCGGAACTTTCCCTTGCGAAGGAGTGCATCCTTGGGGTTGAGCCCGCCAGCCTGAACCCGCACCAACACCTCATTGGCTTTCGGCATGGGAGCGGGCCAGTCCCCAACATACTCAAGAACCTCGGGGCCACCGAAACGGCGATAGATTACGGCCTTCATTCACAGCTCTCCCCGGATTGCCCTTTTCCCGATTCACAGGCGGCAGACTACTCCTGCCATGGTATCAGTGCCTTGTGAATGAAGTGTGACAAGAGCCGGGGGCCACACGCTGGCGCATAAAGCCGGGGAAACACTGGCGTGACTACTGATCACTAAAGGTCCGCGCAGGCTGATTACGCCGCGACGAACCATCCTGCACACGCTCCCATTCCGGTGGTTTCCAGAGATGCCCAAGTCGTTCGAGGAGCGGACCGGGGCGCGCCATGTCGCGAAACATGTCGATATATTCATGGGTCCACAGGCGAACCAGGCTTGTGGTATGAATCTGCCGGGTTATGCCGTACTCGATGGCTTCGACATCTCGCTCGGGCGTAAAGGTTCCGAAAAGCCGGTCGAAGATAATGAATACACCGCCGTAATTGGTATCGATATAGCCCGGGTTCCGGGCGTGATGCACGCGATGATGACTCGGTGTATTGAAAAGGAACTCCACAAGCGGATGCATCCGTTTTACCACAGTGGTATGGATAAAGAACTGATACACCAGTGACAGCGCGTAGCACACGCCCACCCACACGGGATTGAAGCCGGCCAGGGACAGGGGCACATAGAAAAGCCAGCCACCGTTGAAGATATTGGTCGCATTCTGCCGCATGGCCGTGGAAAAATTCATTCGTTCCGAGGAATGATGGGTCACATGGGCCGACCAGAACCAGCGCACGCGATGGGACGCCCGGTGCATCCAGTAGAAGCACAGATCAACAAGCACCCACAGCAACAACGCGGTGGCAAGCGTCAACTCAATGTCGAACAGCCGGTACTGATAGGCCAGCGCATGCACGGGAAAGGCGATCAGGCCGGCAAACAGCAGCTCCGTGGTCTGATACCCCGCGCCCAGGAAGAAATTGCGAATCGCCTCGCCGGCATTCATCAGCCGGGGATCATGGCGGATCCGGAAGTATTCCCAGAGCGCCAGGCCAACGAATACCGGCGTGGCCACCACAAAGATCAGCTGGCGCTCATCCAGCGCCAGCCAGGGCGCCACCGCCGCCCATAACCCGGCCAGTCCGCTTCCCGCCCAGACTTCGTGAAAGATCTCCGGCAGATTCATGGTGCCTGTCCTCGATTGCCTGTTTGCAATGGAAGGCATTGTCTCCGGATCGCCTTGCCGGGTATGGATAATCAGCGCCATGTTTTTGACTTTTTACGCCACCACCGCCAACCTCTAGCGACCCGTTTTTTTCGGGACAGGCACGATCCGGTTCTGGACAGGCACAAAGTCCGCGTCCGGGCGTTTCGAGACAGGCACGATTTCGGGAGAGGGAGGATGGCCACACCACAGCGCGTGACCGGGGCCTGGGTGCAGCTGCTGGCGGACTGGCTGGACCGGGAGAACCTGCCAGCGCCGGAGATTCGGGCGGTGCTGGACTGCCGCGCCCCCCAGGACATCGTCCCGCTGAAGCTCTGGGTCGAGCTGCTGGAACAGGCCGTGGCACTGCGCCCCGGGCAGCCGGCGCCCGGCCTTTCGATCGGCGCCCGGGTTCAGCCCCGGCATGTGGGCGTGCTCGGCTATCTGGTGCTGGCCTGCCGCACCCTGGGCGAGGCCATGCTGGTGTACCAACGCTACGAGCGCCTCTTCTATGGCCGGGACCTGGTGGAACTCCACATGGACGGTGACCGGATGGAGGTCCGCTGGCCGGGGCAGGATTCGCTGGGCGCGCTGGCCGACACCGTCTCCATCGCCGCGCTGGTCACCTTCCTGCGCGGGCTGGTGGACGAGCCGCCGAACCCTTCACAGGTCTGCTTTGCTTTCCCGGTGCCGACGGACTCATCCGTTCGCCGCGCCTACGAGGACTTCTTCGCCTGCCCCGTCCGTTTCGATGACAGCCACACCCGAGTGCGGTTTCCCGCCGGCTATCTGTCGATTCCCCTGCCCCACAGCGACCCGGGCCTCCGGTCGCTGCTCGACCAGCAGGCACAGGCCCTGCTCCGGGCTTTGCCCGACTCGGACAGCTTCGACCGGGCCCTGCAGCAGGTCATGGTGCGCCTGCTACCGGAAGCCGCCGCCACCCTCTCCCGGGCGGCCGGCGCCCTGCACGTCTCTCCGCGCACCCTGCAACGCCGGCTCGACGCCCGCGGCATGAGCTGGCAGCAGCTTCTCGACCGTACCCGCGAGCAGCTTGCCCGCCACTACCTGGCGGACGCCTCCCTGAGCCTGGGAGACATCGCCCTGCTGCTGGGCTTTTCGGAACAGAGTGCATTTACCCGCGCGTTCCGCCGCTGGACGGGCAGCACGCCGGCTCAGGCGCGACGATCCTTCACCGGGTAAGCGCAAGCCACTGCACTGGCCTTCTGTATAATACAGCCAGTGAAGATGCTTTAATGCTGGCGCATCCGACCGGCACAACCCTGAAACGAAGAGCCCGCAATGCCCGATACAAAGTTCATCCTCGGCGATTCGGAGATCCCCACCCACTGGTACAATGTGATCCCCGACATGCCCAACCCGCCGGCGCCCTACCTGGGACCGGACGGCAAACCAGTACCGCCCCAGGCACTGGAGGCGATCTTTCCCCCGGGAATCATCGAGCAGGAAACCAGCACCCAGCGCTGGATAGAGATCCCCGAACCGGTACGCGAAGCACTCAAACTGTGGCGACCGGCACCACTGTACCGGGCTCACCGGCTCGAGCAGGCCCTGGATACACCGGCGAAGATCTTCTACAAGTACGAGGGCGTCAGCCCCGCCGGC
>SLJS01000070.1 GCA_007135015.1 Alcanivorax sp.
GAAGAACTCCTCCTGAGAGGGGTGGCGGACCATGGCCCGCACCGACAACCCCGCCTCGGCGGCATGTTCGCAGAAACGGCGCCCGATTCCGCCGTGGGCACCAATGACCAGCACCGTCATGATTCGCCCTCCTGCTCGGCAAGTTTCCGGCGCACGCTCTCGACGCGCTCCTCGGGCTGCTGGTCTCGGTCCGTACGCGTGCTGACCTTCAGGGTGGAGTAGATTCGCGGCACGCTCTGGTCATGGACGCGGCGGTGACATTCCTCGACGGCGCGGAACACCTCGTCCCACTCGCCGACAACCGTGGTGCCATCGGCGTGCAGGTCGTGGCGAAGACCCGCCTTCTCGAACACACGCTCGCATTCGGCAATATAGGGAGAAAGGGACACGCCGACGCCCAGGGGGATCAGGGAGAGTTCCACATGGACCTTCATGACTCACCTCCAGTGAATCCGTGAGTCTCCCATGAAGCCGCAACCCGGGCGCCACTGTCAAAGGTTTGCCTCATGCGGCCTGTCAATACGGCGCCGCGGCGTCAGGGCCTGCCCAGCTGATTGAAATCCGGCATGTCCGGGTCGCGGTAGAAGGCGTCAAAGCCCTCCAGGTGGATCGCCTTGCGGGCTTCGCGCAGGGCCGTCTCGCGGGACGGGAAAAAATCCGTCCACTCGGTGAAGTGACCGCTGCCGCCGAGAATGCGCAGGCGCCAGCCGGCTTCCGCCTCGGACTTGATGTCGATGGTCAGTGTGCGCCCGCTCTCGTGAACCGTTTCGCGGTAAACCTCATTGGCGTCGCTCGTCCGTGCAGTCATGCCTGCCTCCTTGCTGGGGATAAATGAGCGACCGTTATAGCACTGTCGCACGGGCCCGGCTGTGGGAAATCTCGCAACCCCGGTTGCGTACTTGCCCGCACCGGATGTGCGCCGCAACTGATAGCCTGTGCGAAATCACCCGACAACGGACACCGCGATGAAGACGGAAAAGAGTGCACTGCTTCTCTCGGCAGCCATGTCGCTGCTCGTCGGGGGCGCGGCCATGGTGATGGCGCTGGTCACGGATTCACGGGCGGTGCTGCTCGACGGGCTATTCAATCTCGTCTACTTCATGGTGGCGCTGCTGACCCTGCGGGTTGCGGGGCTGCTTGTGCTGCCCGGTGGCGAGGCATACCCCTGGGGACACGCCTACTTCGAGTCACTGGTCAACGCGATCAAGGGGCTATTGATTCTCGGGGTCTCGGCGCTGGCACTGGCGGACTCGGTGATTGCGCTGGCCACGGGCGGGCGCGAGATCCTTGCCGGGCCGGCCATCGGGTACGCCGTCTTCGCCACCCTGTGCTGTTCGGCCACCGCAGTGGCGCTGCGCGGCATCTGGCGGCGCACGCACAGCCCGCTGGTGCGGGCGGACCTGGACAACTGGACGCTCAACAGCATCATCTCCCTGGCGGTGCTGGCGTCTTTCTGCCTGATTCCGCTGGTCCGCTTTCTCGGTCACGGAGAGCTGGCGCGTTGGGTGGACCCCCTGCTGGTGGCCGCGGTGATCTTCTTCTGTCTCAGTGTCCCGGTAAGGATGGCCACGCGGGCCATTCTGGAGCTTCTCAACCGGGCGCCGCCGGAAAGGGTGACGGCACCGGTGCGCGAAACGATCCGCTCCACGCTCGCGCATATCCCGGTACGCGCCCTGGGAACACGCATCGTGCGACCCGGGCGCACGCTCTATGTTTTCGTGCAGGTGCTGCTCCCCCGGGATTATCCGGTCGGGCGGCTGGAGGAGCTCGACGCCCTGCGCGACGAACTGGACCGGGCAGTGCGACACCAGGCCCCGTCGGTGGTGCTGGATGTGCTCTTTACCAGTGACGAGCAGCGCGTAGCCCCCGCGTCAGGCGCGCGCAAGGGTGCGCTCGGGCAAGCCGGCTGAAGCTGCAACAGGCGCCTCGAAGCAGGGCCGGTTACCCGGCCGTCTGTTTCAAGGAGCAGCTGTATTCGGTTGCGTCTGCGATCTGCATCGGACGGGAAAAGATGTAGCCCTGAATGAGCACATGACCCAGCGACGCAAGCTCCTCCATCTGTTCCGGGTCCTCGATGCCTTCAATCACCGCCTGCACCTCCAGGGCGTCGCAGACCTGGACGATGCTCCCCACCAGTGCCCGGGAAACACTGTTTTCGGCAATGTCCACGACAAAGGCACGATCAATCTTGAGTTCGTTGAGCGGGATCCTGGTCAAGTAGGACAAAGAGGAATAACCGGTGCCGAAGTCATCCAGCGAAATACGCACGCCGATTGCGCGCAACTCAGCGATGCGATCATTGAGCACCTCCGGTGAGGCCATGAAGGTGCTCTCGGTGATCTCCAGTGTCAGCCTCCGCGGCGCCAGGCCACTGCTTTCCAGCGCCTGCCTGACGATCTCAACGAAGTCGCCGGACTCGAGTTGTGGTAGTGAAACGTTCAGTGAAAGCGAGACTTCCTGCTCGGAGAAAGATCTGGAGAACTCTGCAAGTGCGTTGAAAATAACCCAGGTGCCGACATCCTCGATTATTCCGGACTCCTCGGCAACGGGAATGAACTCGCCCGGACTTACAGGCCCGAACATGCTGCTCTCCCAGCGCAGCAATGCCTCGAAGCCCGTCAGGCTGCTGTCGCTCATTCGGTGCTGTGGCTGGTAGACAAGGTGGAACTCATCGCGAGCCAGTGCCTTGGAAAGTTCAAAACGCATCAGAGAGCGATTGCGCTGAGAGGTCCGGTTGGCGGGATCCAGGGTATGTACGTCCTTGCCGCCTTCGGACTTTGCCTGCTCGGCGGCATGCAGTGCACTGTACAGCCCCTCCATGTAACTCTCGCCCGGCGCCAGTGTCGACATGCCCATGTAGGCATTCATCATGACCGGGCCCTGGTCCGTGTCGCAGGGCTTCTCACAAAGCTGTCGCAGCTCGTGCCTCAGCGCCGGCCGGGGCGCATCAACGAATGCCAGGAACTCACCGCCACCGGTGCGACATACGCGAGACGGCTCGCCGACAAGTTTCACGATGCGGGCGGCCATTTCCCGGAGGACTTCGTCACCGGTGTCCCGGCCGAAGGCCATGTTGACGTACTTGAACCCGGCAACGCGGATGCAGACCACGATCACCGGAAGTTTCGAGACTTCGGCGTGGCGGCCCAGCTCCTCGAGAAACTCCTTCTGTGAGAGAGTGCCCGTAACTGCATCCCACTTGCCCGCCTCCTGCGCGCGATCGCGCTCGGCCTGTAGCCGGCTCTGGTGTTCGCGCAGAGATTCGCGGGCGCGGTCCAGGGACAACAGGCTGTCGGCCTGACCGCGAAGCACGGCATGCTCCCTGTATACGTGCATGACCATGAGCGCCACGCCCACCGTCATGAACAGCGCCACGCCGACGGAGGTGGCATAGCTTCCCTGCTGGAGGCCGGGCACCACCATCATGATCGCCACGGGCATGATCATCAGCGCTGCATTGATCACGAACAGCCTTGGCACATGGCTGAACGTGACAACACATACCGCACCCGCCGCGGTCACCACCATTGCATAAAAGTGCTGGTAGGCAGCTTCAAGCTGCGCGAAGAACAGGACCGGAAGTACGCCCCAGCCCAGGCAGGTCAGCACATGCAGCCCCGTGTAAACCCGAATCCAGTGATGCAGGGGAAGTCCCGAGAGCATGCTCAGGCCGAGAAGGGCCTGACAGCCCACTATGAAAGCCGCCCAGTACAGGATGGGCTCCAGACCGGTATTGGTGTAGAAAACGAATGCAACGCCGGAGGCCACCAGGGCCACCATGAGATGAGCACGTTTGAGTGCCTGAAACTGATGCTCGAGCATCCAGGTATACAGGTGCCTGTTCTCCTTCCCGGAATGCCCAGCCATTCTTGTTTCTCTCGTTATTGTTCTTGCGTTATTGTTCTTGCGTTATTTTTCCTGGGGGCCCCTTGCCGGGGACTTCGGCCATGAGCGCGAGGGGTACACTTGGCATCTGTGCACTATCTGTGCACTACAGCTCCCGCATCCTGGCCTTCGGAATGGGTCCGTTCCCTTATCTTTCCGGTCAGTCAACTATAGGGGGGAAGCCTTCACGCGACAACCCGCGAACACGGACTCGTCTTTCGTATACCCCTGTGGCGGCCGCCGCTTTGAAAGAGCGTCAGGCAAGCTGGCGGAAACCAGTGGCATAGCCGCTGGCTTCGCTGATACGCATGGGACGGGAGAACAGAAAACCCTGGATGATCACGTCATCGAAGCCGGCCAACGCATTGAGTTGCTGTGGCGTTTCAACGCCTTCCATGACAGCTCTCAAATCGAGCGCCTGACAGATGTGCAGCAGGCTTGTCACCAGTGTGCGCGAGACTTCGTTTTCGGACATGCCCATGACGAAGGCGCGATCGATCTTGACTTCATCCAGCGGAATCTGGGTGAGATAGGACAATGAAGAATACCCGGTACCGAAATCATCCAGTGATACCTGAACGCCGATATCGCGAAGCGCCTGGAGCCTCTCTCCAATGATTTCCGGCGAGGCCATGAAGGTGCTCTCGGTGATCTCCAGCACGAGCTTCTTCGCCGGCAATCCGCTGTCGTGCAACGCCCCCTTGATCACATCGACAAAATTGCCAGCCTGCAATTGTGCCAGGGATATATTCAGTGAAAGCGCCAGGTTGTCCGGCTCGAAGCGCCGGTGAAATTCCGAAATCGCATTGCGCACCACCCAGGTGCCCACCTCCACGATCAGGTCGGCTTCTTCGGCAACGGGAATGAATTCAGCGGGCGAGACCGGACCGAAGGCCTTGCTGTCCCAGCGAAGCAGGGCCTCGAAGCCCACCAGGGCACGGTCATGAAGGCGGTGCTGGGGCTGGAAGACCAGATGGAATTCATTGCGGTCGAGCGCTTCGCAGAGCTCGAAGCGCATCAGTGAACGGTAGCGCTGGGTGTTCCGGTCCGCGGCGGCCAGGGTTCTCACGGCCTTGTCGCCCTCCTCCTTGGCCTGTTCCGCCGCATGCAGGGCGCCGTACAGCCCTTCCAGGTGATTCTCGCCGGCGTCCAGTACGGACATGCCGATGTAGGCATTCATCATCACCGGCCCGCGGCTGGTCAGGCAGGGGCCATCACACAGACGGGAAAGTTCGTCTCGCAGTTCCGCGACAGGCGCTTCAAAGAAAGCCAGGAACTCGCCTCCACCGGTACGGGAGACCCGGGAACTCTCGCCAGCCAGGCGTACGATGCGCGCGGCCATCTCGCGGAGCACCTCATCGCCGATATCATGCCCGAACGCCATGTTCACGTACTTGAATCCCGCCACCCGGACACAGACGACCGCCGCCCCATTGTCCCGGACCTGGCTTTCCAGCTCTTCGAGAAAACCGGCCTGGGAGCGGGTTCCGGTAACCGGGTCCCACTTGCCCGCCTGCTCCGCCCGCCGGCGCTCCGCCTTCAGACGGCTCTGGTGCTCCCGGAGTGCCGAGCGGGCCCGCTCCAGTGAGAGCATCTCGACCGCCTGCTGACGAAGCATCCCGTGCTGGTGGCTGACCCGAAACCCGAGCAGGACCAGACCGACGACCAGGAAGAAGGCCAGCCCCAGGGAGGTGGTGTACTGCTCCCCTCCGGGTGGCCAGGCAAGCATGGCGGCCACGGGCAGCAGCATCAGTGCGGCGCCGATCAGGTAGAGCCGGGGCAGGTAACTCAGGGTGGGCATCGAGACCACCGCCGCCGCGGCGACCAGCAGGGCATAAAGGCTCTGGTAGGCGGGAGACAGTTGGGCGAAGAAGAGCACCGGCAACAGGCCCCAACCGGCGCAGGCCAGCAGATGCGCCGCAGCGTAGCCCTGAATCCAGCGATGCCGCGGCAGGCTCGCCAGCATGGACGCACCCAGCAAGGCCTGGCAGGTCAGCAGGTAGGCCGCCCAGATCAGCACGGATGCAAGTCCGGTTCCGGTATACAGGAGAAAAGCGACGCCGCAGATGGCGGCGGCGATCAGGAAGTGCGCTCCCTTCAGGGCTTCGTGCAGATGCTCGAGCATCCAGTGGTACAGCCGCTGACTGTCAACGGAGCGGTGCTCTTCCATACTGCCCTCAGTGTTTATTCGTACCATGGAGGCCCAGCTTACGACTATATGCACAGGAGGGGGCGGGCAGCAACCGGAAAACGGTCGCGCCGTGACCGGGGTTCGCCCGGGCGCTCTGGGGGCTTTCAGCCTGCCTGTCCAGTTCCAGGGCGCTGGAGGGTGTCGCGAAAGGGCTTCGTCGAACTCGCGATCTCGATGCTCTACAAGGCAATCCGGGACCCACCGCTGGAAGTCGCCGGAGGCGACGTGCCGGAAGGGGCGCAAGCCCCGTGCCGGGAGGTCGCGCACGCGACCGTGCCAGGAGGTCGCCATGCGACCGTGCTCCCTCTCCGCCAGACCCAAAAAAACCTGCTTTCGCGGACTTCGTCGAGCTCGCGATCCGGGCGGAAACCGTGGCAAGTCGGGATGATTCGGCGGCTACGCCGCCTCACCCCTTCCGGGGCCGCCTCCGTTGATGCTCCGGCGTTCCTTCGCCCCGCTTCGCGGGGCTCGGTCGAACGAAGGGTTCGAATCAGATCCTCCCTCTCCGCCAGGCATAAAAAAAACCGCTTTCGCGAACTTCGTCGAGCTCGCGATCCACCACAAGCCGTGGCAGGTCGGGATGATTCGGCGGCTACGCCGCCTCACCCCTTCCGGGGCCGCCTCCGCTGACGCTCCGGCGTTCCTTCGCCCCGCTTCGCGGGGCTCGGTCGAACGAAGGGTTCGAATCAGATCCTCCCTCTCCGCCAGGCA
>SLJS01000010.1 GCA_007135015.1 Alcanivorax sp.
CGACCCTCCCCCTTGCGGGGGAGGGAGCTTCCTTATCCGGCCGTCGAGGGCTTTTACGACACCCTCTCTTTAGTGAGCGCCACCCAGGGAACGGCCGGGGAAAGCGCCCGCCGGGAAATCGGCTTCCCGGCCTTCGTTCACCCTGATTCCGTGGTGCGAATCTCGTGCAGGTTCAGCAGGGTCCTGTGTACCGGGCATCGATTGGCGATCTCGATCAGGCGGGCGCGCTGTGCTTCGTCCAGATCCCCTTCCAGGGTGATCCGGCGCTCCAGCACATCCACCTTGCTGTCCTTTTCGGGGCAGTCCTCGCAGTCGCGAACATGTTCGCGGGAATGGGAAAGACTCACCCGCACATCGTCCAGGGGCCAGTCCTTGTGGTTGGCGTACATGCGCACCGTCATGGAGGTACAGGCACCCAGTGATGCCAGTAGCAGCTCATAGGGGTCCGGGGCCACGTTGCTGCCTCCCGCCGATAACGGTTCATCCGCCTGCAGGAAATGGTCATCGGTGAGAATGTCGCGCAGAAAGCTGTGGTTACGCTCCAGCACCTCCACCTGGCCACTGCCCGGCGCCGTCCTCTTGTCTTCCCGGCCGTCATCGCCGGCAAGCAGATAACGACTGGCCCAGGCGGTAATGGTGGCGGCCACGTAATCGGCATCCGCCTTGCGGGTCAACAGATGATCCGCGTCGTCCAGCGAGATGAAACTCTTCGGATGTTTCGCCATGGTGTAGATATGCGCGGCTTCCTCCACGGAAACCGTCGCGTCCACCGGCGAGTGCATGACCAGCAGCGCACTGCGGAGACCGCGGATGTGCTCATCCAGGCTCTGCGCTTCCATGTCCCGGATAAAGCCACTGGCAATGTTGAATCGGCGTCCGCCAAGTTCAACGCAGGCCTCGCCCTGCTCCAGGATCTTGTCCCGGCTTTCACCGAAATGCTTGAGTACATGATCCGGACTCGACGGGGCCCCAATGGTGACCACCGCCCGGACCTCCGGGATACGCCCGGCGGCAGCCAGCACCGCCGCGCCGCCCAGACTGTGACCAATCAGGATCGACGGCGCCATGTAATCAGCTCTCAGGTACTCCGCCGCCGAGACCAGGTCTTCCACATTCGAGGAAAAGCCGGTGTTGGCAAAATCGCCGTCACTGCTGCCCAGCCCGGTGAAGTCAAAGCGCAGCACGGCGATACCGCGGCCGGCCAGCGCCCGGCTGATACGACTCGCCGCGGCAATATCCTTGCCGCAGGTAAAACAGTGCGCGAACAGTGCCACCGCTTCAGGTTTTCCCGCGGGCAGCTCCAGCAGTGCGGCCAGACGCTTGCCTTCGGCGTTGGGAAAATCAGCCTTTCTGCGTTTTACCGACATGATCAGCTCCCTGTCTGCCCGGATCCTGTCAACATTGTACCCGCTCGTCGCGTACCGCCACTTCCGCGGCGATGCCCTTTTCCACCAGCGCCTCACGCAGGACGGCCAGTGCCGTCTCTTCGCCGTGGACCAGCCGGAAATGCGGCCCGCCGTCGATCGCCCCGGCCCAGGCCAGCAGCTGGCTCTGACCAGCGTGGGCGGAGAAACCGCCGAGGGTATGGATCTGCGCCCGCACGGCGAACTGATGGCCGAACATCCGTACCCGTTCCGCTCCCTCCACCAGCTGCCGCCCCAGGGTCCCCGCTGCCTGGAAACCGCTGAAGACGATGTGGTTGCGCTCCTGCCAGAGCCGGTGCTTGAGATGATGCCGGACCCGGCCGCCGTTGCACATGCCGCTTCCGGCAATGACGATTGCCCCCTGGTCGATCCGATTGATCTGCATGGACTCTTCCACCGTGGCGCAAAGCCGCAGCGGGGGCAGGAACTGCTCCAGGGTGCGCGCCCGGTAATGGGCCAGCAGGCGCTGGTCTTCCTCGTCCAGGGCATCCAGCCACTGGCTGTACAGGGCGGTGACCTCGATGGCCATGGGACTGTCCAGAAAGACCTGCCAGTTCTTCAGGCGACCGGCGTGATACAGGCATCCGAGGTGAAACAGCAGCTCCTGGGTTCGTCCCACGGCAAAGGCGGGCATGATCAGGTTGCCGCGTTCGCGGCGTGCCTGATCAAGGATGCCGGCCAGTTCTTCCACGGTGTCCGTCAGGGAACGATGGTCCCGGTTGCCGTAGGTGGACTCCATCAGCACCAGATCCGCCCGCGCGGGCACCTCCGGGTCACGCATCAGGACGCTGTCGGACTTGCCCAGGTCTCCGGAGAAGACCAGGGTACGAGACGGGCCGCCACGGCGCTCATGGAGCTCGACAATCGCCGAGCCGAGGATATGGCCCGCGTCCAGAAAATTCAGATGAAGCCCGTCGGCGATCTCCGTCTCCCGGTGGTAGTCGAGCACCTGACACTGCTCCAGCACCGCCAGCACATCCGCCTGTTCATACTCCGGCTCCCAGGGCTTCTCCCCGGCGCGCCGGCGGCGCAGGTTCACCTGTTCCAGGTCCCGGAAATAGAGATTCGCCGCATCATCGAGCATGATCGCCAGCAGATTGCGGGTCGCCGGCGTACACCAGATGGGCCCGCGAAACCCCCGGTTGACCAACAGCGGCAAGGCCCCGGAGTGATCCAGGTGGGCATGGGACAGCACCACCGCGTCAAGCCGCTGCGGTTTCACCCGCAGGGCCTCGCGACGCAGCCGGGAGACCGTGTCGCCGCCCTGGTGCATGCCGCAGTCCAGCAGCACCCGCGCCCTGCCCGAGCGCACCAGATGCCGCGAGCCGGTGACTTCTCCGACACCGCCCAGTGACTGTACTTCCATCGATTTCCCCTGTGATTGCATGGCGAAACAGGCCTGCGCAGCATCCACCGGAATGGCGTGCGAAAGCAATCCCGGCAGGGGGGAAAACCGGGCGCTGGAACGCCAGCACGGAAAATCAAGGAGTTACGTGATCCCCAGAGCGCGAAGACCCTGTGAAACAGCCTGTTTTACTTGGGATAAAACCCGCACTGCTTTACTATCTGCACCCCATCCAGTGGCCAGTATACGGAGGCATTGAGCATGACCCGCACCGGACAGGATTCCCTGAAGACCGCCAGCTCCCTGGAAGCGGCCGGAAAGACCTACCACTATTTCAATCTGCCCGCCCTCAATGAACAGGGCTGGGGCGATATCGCGAAGCTGCCGTTTTCCCTGCGCGTTCTGCTGGAGAACCTGCTGCGCTTCGAGGATGGCGATACCGTCACCAGGGAGGACATCGAGGCGCTGGTGCGCTGGCCGGAAAAGGCTTCCTCCGATCAGGAAATCGCCTACCGTCCGGCACGGGTGCTGATGCAGGACTTCACCGGCGTGCCCGGGATCGTGGACCTGGCGGCCATGCGCGATGCCATCAAGAAAGCCGGCGGCGACCCCCAACGGATCAACCCGCTCGCTCCCGTGGACCTGGTGATCGACCACTCCGTGATGGTGGATGAGTACGGCAATCCCACTTCCTTCGCCGCCAACGTCAAGCGCGAATACGAGCGCAACGTGGAACGCTACCAGTTCCTGCGCTGGGGCCAGGACGCCTTCTCCAACTTCCGAGTGGTTCCACCGGGCACCGGTATCTGCCACCAGGTCAATCTGGAATACCTTGCCAAGGGTGTCTGGAGCAGCGAGATCGACGGCAAGACCTGGGCCTATCCGGATACCCTGGTGGGCACCGATTCGCACACCACCATGATCAACGGCCTGGGCGTGCTCGGCTGGGGCGTGGGCGGCATCGAAGCGGAAGCGGCCATGCTTGGCCAGCCCGTTTCCATGCTGATTCCCGATGTGGTGGGCTTCAAGCTCACCGGCAGCCTGCGTGAGGGCGTCACCGCCACCGACCTGGTACTCACGGTCACCGAAATGCTGCGCAAGCACGGCGTGGTGGGCAAGTTCGTGGAGTTCTACGGCCCCGGCCTGTCCGACCTGTCCCTGGCCGACCGCGCAACCATTGCCAACATGGCCCCGGAATACGGCGCCACCTGCGGGTTCTTCCCCATCGACCACCGCACCACCGAATACCTGGAGCTCACCGGCCGCGAGCCGGAAGTCATCGAACTGGTGGAGAAGGTCTGCAAGGCCCAGGGTCTGTGGCGCACCGACGAGGATGCCGACCCGGTATTCAGCTCCACCCTGGGGCTCGACCTGGGCGATGTGGAGCCCAGCCTGGCCGGACCCAAGCGGCCCCAGGACCGCGTGGCCATGTCGAAGATCAAGCAGACCTTCGGCAAGCTCCTGGAAGCGGAAGAAGGCGTGGGCGACAACGGTGCCAACATGGAAGCCGAAGGCGGCGGCGGTGCGGCCGTGGGAGGCCATGAACACGCTGGCGAGGCCAACATCGAGATCAATGGCCACAAGCACCGGCTCAAGCACGGCGACGTGGTGATCGCGGCCATCACCTCCTGCACCAACACCTCCAACCCCAGCGTGATGATCGCCGCGGGCCTGATCGCGAAAAAGGCCGCCGAGCGCGGGCTGATGTGCAAGCCCTGGGTGAAAACCTCGCTGGCGCCCGGCTCCAAGGTGGTCACCGACTATCTGGAGAAGACCGGCGTGCAGTCCTATCTGGATGACCAGGGCTTCAACCTGGTCGGCTACGGCTGCACCACCTGCATCGGCAACTCCGGCCCGCTGTCCGAAGAGATCGAGAACGCCATCCGCAATGAAGACCTGATGGTGGCCTCGGTGCTCTCCGGCAACCGCAATTTCGAGGGCCGGGTGCACCAGGCGGTGAAGACCAACTGGCTGGCCTCGCCGCCGCTGGTCGTGGCCTATGCCCTGGCCGGCACCGTTCGCCTGGATCTGGAAACTGAACCACTGGGCAAGGACCACGACGGCAAGCCGGTGTACCTGAAGGACATCTGGCCCTCCAGCAAGGAGATCATGGAGCTGCAGCAGGCGGTCAACGGCGAAATGTTCCGCCGCGAGTACGCATCCGTGTTCGAAGGCGACGAGGAATGGAAGTCCCTCGATGTGCCCTCTTCCGAGACCTATCACTGGCCGGAATCCACCTACATCCAGAACCCGCCGTTCTTCGAGGGGCTGAGCAAGGAAATTCCCGCGGTGAAACCGGTGAAGGATGCACGCATCCTGGCGCTGCTGGGCGATTCCATCACCACCGATCATATTTCTCCGGCCGGTGCCATTCCGGCGGACGGCCCCGCGGGTCACTACCTGCAACAGCACGGGGTGGAACCGAAGGATTTCAATTCATTCGGTTCGCGCCGCGGCAACCACGAGGTCATGATGCGCGGCACCTTTGCCAATGTGCGCATCCGCAACGAAATGACCCCGGAAGTGGTGGGCGGCTACACCAAACACTGGCCCCAGGGCGAGACCGTGTCGATCTACGGCGCGGCCATGCGCTACGTCAATGAGGGCACGCCCACGGTGGTGGTGGCCGGCAAGGAATACGGCACCGGCTCCAGCCGGGACTGGGCCGCCAAGGGCACCCGTCTTCTGGGCGTGCGCGCCGTGATCGCCGAGAGCTTCGAGCGCATCCACCGCTCCAACCTGATCGGCATGGGCGTGATGCCCCTGCAGTTCCCCGAGGGCACGGACCGCAAGAGCCTGGGGCTGCAGGGCGACGAGTCCGTGGACATCCCCGAACTGGGCGACGACCTCAAGGCCGGCCAGAAGGTGAAGGTGGTCTTCCGCGGCCAGGACGGCAAGGAGCAGACGGTGGAGACAATCTGCCGCCTGGACACCCCGTCCGAGGTCACCTACTACCGCAATGGCGGCATCCTGCACTATGTACTGCGGCAGATGATGTAACGCCCCAACGACCCGCATACGGTCGCAAAGCCCCGGTGCCGAAAAGCCCGGGGCTTTTTTTGCGCCCCGAAGGGGCGCAGTGGCGAGTGGCGAGCGACGAGAGGCGAGCCTGGCCGTATCGCAAAGCGGTCTCGTGGCACCTGCAGGAGCGCTGCTTACAGCGCGAAAACCCCGCATTCGGGCACAGTGCCAGGTTCTTCGAGCCCCTCTTCACAACAGAGGTGCGCTCCTACCAGGGCTTTGCGACATCCTTTGAGGGAGAGGTGTCCATTCTTTAGCGCCAGGAACCTGAACCCGGGTGGCGCTTTTCCTTCTGACCACTGAATACCGACAACCGATGACTGCGCCCCTACGGGGCGCTACGCCACCCCGTCGCTGTCCGGAGGGAGGAAGGGCTCACGCAGGTGCCGGGCAAAGCCCCGGCAGGCGTCCGTCCAGGTGAGGATGCCCGCCAGATGGCCGTTACGGGTGAGCACCACCACGCTCTGGTGGCTTTCGGCCATGAACTCGAGCACCTGGTCGGCACGGGTGTCGCTTTCCAGGCAGGGCACGGTCTCCATCCAGTCGAGCAGCGGCTCCTCGGTATCCGGCAGCGCCGACAGCCGCAGAATGCCGAGCACCTCGTGCTGATCGCCGGTAACCGGAAGATGGTGAAGCCCGTGCTCGCTCATCATGGCCCGTGCATCGCCGACAACGCCCCCCGCCTCCACGTGCCAGGGAAAGGGAGTCATCAGCGCACCAATTTGCGGGATCCGTCGCATGGTTTGAGTGTAGCAGTATCAGGCGGCAGGCGAGAGCCGGCCCGGCCCGGGGAATCCCTGATTCCGTCTCCACCCGGGATGTTTGCCCGCGCCCCTTGAGAGGCCTCCCGGAATGGAGGGCTGTTCGCGCTGCTAGCCCGGATATTGCACCAAATGCCATGTAATTCGCGCCGCGGATGGGCGTCGTCAGGCGTGCTCGCGACTGAAGCCGTAGCAGGGACTACGGCTGAAGGAGCATGTGCGCCTGAC
>SLJS01000277.1 GCA_007135015.1 Alcanivorax sp.
AGGGGACCCTCCAGCAAGGCCGTGCTGGCCGTTCGGGGTTTTCGCGCTGCAAGCAGCGCTCCTACAGGAGGCATAACCCCCTTTTACGACACCCTCCTGGCGGGAGAGGGGTCGGCGCGAGGGCTACGGCTACGGTAGCCGCACGGCGTGATCCCGGCACCGGGCCCGAGGCCCGCATGCCGACCGCCTTAACTCGCTTTCGCCACTTCCTCGCCCGCCGTGCCGTGGTTGCGGCCGTCGTCGCCGGTGGCTGTTTCGCCGGGGACCATGCCCTCGCCGAAGAATTCCTCCGGCGTGAACACATCCACCTCGATGGCATCCAGGCAGGCGCTGTTGGCGCGGTTGAGCAGGTCCGCCTCGTCGGCGCTGATGACGCCGGCTTCCCGTGCCTGCTCCGCCATTTCGTCGACCGGACCGCGTTCGAGCTTGCGGGCCTTCTGGCCGGCGACAATCTTCTCGCGCACCGGTTGTGCTTCCGTGGTCAGGCGGAATGCCTTCATCAGACGGCCCAGGCCCGGCTCATCGTCCTTGCCGAACCAGCAGTCATTGTGAAGGCGCTGGAACTGCTCGTCGAAGCGTTGGTAGATCATTGCCGCTTCACGACCCTGGGTGTCATTGGGCATTTTTGCGATGGGGTTGATGCCCACCCAGAGACGGCCGAGGGTGCGCAGGAACAGTCCCACCGGACCGTCGAAGTTTTCGTAGATGCCCTCGTAGCCCTTCTGTACCTGGGCCATGGCGTACTGGCAGCTGTACTGTACCAGCGGCAGGTCTTCTTCCTTGCGGCCTTCCGCCTCGAAACGGCGCAGGGTGGAAAACGCCAGCAGCATCCAGGCAATGACATCGGCGTAGCGTCCGGTGAGATTGCCCCGGGTCTTGAGCTTGCCGCCGATGAGGAACATGGCCAGGTTGGTCAGCAGTCCGAAGCGGGTGGCGGACCAGCCCAGGCGCCGGTACCAGGTCTTCGTTTTCGGATGCACATCGGGGACCTTCACGGTGAACCAGCCACGCGTGAGACCGCGGATCAGGCTCAGGATCATGCCCAGGCCGAACTGGCCCATCCAGCCGAGAAGATGCTTGCGGAACTTGCCTGTGTCCTTGTTCTCCACTGCCTGCACCACTTCATAGGCATGGGGATGGCAGCGGGTCGCACCCTGGCCAAAGACGATCAGGGTGCGGGTCATGATGTTGGCGCCTTCCACGGTGATGGCCACCGGCGCCGAGGCATAGCCGCCGCCGACAATATTGCTCGGGCCCTGCATCACGCCGGCACCGGCGAAGATATCCATGGCGTCGACGCCGACTTCCCGGGCGGTTTCCGTGGAGTAGGCCTTCATGACCGCCGAGGCCACCGGTGGCTGAATGCCGTGATCCAGTGCCGAGCAGCCCAGTACCCGGGCCCCTTCGAACATGTAGCTCATGCCGGCGCCGTGGCCAACCTTCGCCTGCACGCCTTCCATCTCGCCGATGGGCATGCCGAACTGGCGCCGCACCATGGAGTAGGCGCCGGCGCTGGCCGCGGCCATGCGCATGCCGGCCACCGCGCCCGCCGGCAGCGAGACCATGCGGCCGCCGGCCAGCGATTCCATCAGCATCTTCCAGCCCTGGCCGATGTAGTCCGGGCCGCCCAGTACATCGTCCGCCGAGGCGATCACGTCACGTCCGACAATGGGGCCGTTGTAGAAGATGTCGCCGATGGGCTCGTGGAAGTTGCCGATCTCCAGGCCCTCGCGGCCCTTTTTCAGCAGCAGCACAGTGATGCCGGCGTCCTCGCCGTGGCCCAGCAGGTTCTCCGGGTCGCGCAGACGGCAGGCCAGTGAAATCAGGTTGGCGATGGGCGCGAGCGTGATGTAGCGCTTGCGGAAATTGAGCCGGAATTTCACCTGGCCGTCGCTGTCGCGAAAGACCTCGCCTTCCGCCTTGATGGAAGCGGCGTCGGAGCCCGCGGTGGGCTCGGTCAGGCCGAAGCAGGGCATGTACTCGCCGTTGGCGAGCTTCGGCAGGTAATGGGTTTTCTGCTCATCGGTGCCGTATTCACGCAGCAGCTCGGCGGCGCCCAGGGAGTTGGGAATGGCCACCAGGGAGCTGAGGATGCCGCTGTGCGGCGTGACCTTGCCCATGACCGTGGACTTGGCCTGCGCGGACATGGGATTGCCGCCGTATTCCTTTGGAATCTGCATGGCCAGGAAGCCGTTGTCCTTCATGAACTGCAGGATCCGGTCTTCCAGCACCCGGGTGCGGGAGGTGCGGTAGGCATCGATCATGCCCAGCAGTTCCTCCACGGGCCCATCGATAAAGGCCTGCTCGTGCTCGGGCAGCCGGTCGTAGTGTTCGTTCAGCATGCGTCGGAAATCCGGCGTGCCGCTGAAGAAGTCGCCATCGATCCAGACATCGCCGGCTTCCAGGGCCTGGCGTTCGGTATCGGAAATCTGCGGCAGGACCTTGTTGACCTGCATCCATTTCATCAGGGCAGAAAACATGAAGCATCTCCTCGCTGTGGCCCGGACTGTCCCGGAAACCGAATCAGGCGGTCGGTCGGGCGAGGGTGAAGGAAATCCGGGCGTGTTGGAGGCCCCTTTTACGCGTTGCCGTGGCAAAAGGCCATGACGGAATCCTCTGCGGGCGAGGCAGTTTCGATCAATCGGGCCGGGCACGGCCCACGCGCTTTTCCTGGGCCAGCAGGTGACGGGCGAGACCCGTCAGTTCCGCCATGCTCGTGGCCACGGTATCGGGCTGGTGGGGATGGCGGGTGGTGCCCGGGAAGATCCTGTCCAGCCAGGACTGGTCCCAGCCCGCGCCGTTGTAGAACACGGCGGTGACGCCGGCTTCCCGGGCGGCGATGATATCCGTGGTGCTGTCGCCCAGATACCAGCAGTGCTCATCCGCCGGCATTCCGAGCTTCTCCAGGGCCTTGAGAATCAGATCCGGCGAGGGCTTGCGGCGTTCCACGTCATTGCCGCAGACCACGGTGTCGAACAGATCCCACCAGCCGGTGCCGTCCACCCGGGACAATTCATGCTCCATGAAATCCCGGTTGCGGTTGGTGATAACGCCGAGCGCAATGCCCAGTTCCCGCAGATGTCCGAGCTGGTCGCGGGTATCCGGCTCCAGTGCGTGCACCTCGCCCACATACCGGCGGTAACACTCGTCGAAGGCCTTGTGGGCAAGGGCCTTGGCTTCCTCGTCGGGACCGAACAGCACCTCGAAGATGTCGGTGCGCGATATCTTGCGCTGGGCCACGATCTTCGGGTGCAGTTGCCGGTAGTCGAGCACGTACTTGACGAGCTTTGCATCCTCGATGGTCTTGGACTCTTCCGGTGGCACCAGCCGTTTGTGCAGCCCCAGTTCCTTCAGCCTGGGCAGCACATCGTCGACGGCGTGATACATGGCGTCATGGGTGTCCACCAGGGTGGCATGCCAGTCGATCAGAATTACGCGCGGACTTGCATGGGGCAGTTGCAGAATGCTCATGGCTTGCCGGCTCCTCCGGCGGTGGCGCTTAAACCTTGAGTATAGGCGCGCCCGGCCCGCCACGCACAGATTGTTCCGGCACGGGTGCTGTGCTTTCATTTGCCGAACGAACTCCGGTGTCCGGGAGGAACCCTTGTCCAGCGCTTGCGAAGACACCGGCCCCGCCTTTCTCGCTGATGCCATGGTCCTTGGCCTGGCCCGCTGGCTTCGTGTGGCCGGCTTCGATGTCAGCAGTCATCCTGAATGCCATGACCGGGAACTGGTGGCGCTCTCCGGGCAACAGGGCCGGGTGCTGCTGACCCGGGACCGGGACCTGGTCACCCATTTGCGTCCGGCCCGGGCGGTCCTGCTGGAAGCGGCACGCCCGCTGGAACAGGTTCGGGAATTGGCTGATGCCCTGGAGCTGTCTGCCCCGGCGGAGCTGTTCACCCGCTGTCTGCGATGCAACCGGCTGCTGCGTCCGGCCACCCGGGAGGAAAAAGCACGGGGGATTCCGGCAACGGCTCGCGACGGCCCGGGCCCCTTCCGTTGCTGTCCGGGCTGTGGTCGTCTCTACTGGCCCGGCTCCCATACCCGCCGCATGCGCGCCGCCCTGGAGCGCACGATGCCGGAATGGTTCCACTGAGTACCCGGCTTTATTCCGGGTCCCTGCAGAGCGCGCCCACATGCGCGGCCACCGAACGCTCCAGTGCCGGCAGGTCATAGCCGCCTTCCAGCAGGGAAACAATGCGTCCGTCGCAGTGGTTGCGCGCCATCTCCACGATCCGGGCCGTCACCCACCGGTAGTCGTCCTCGACGAGTTGCAGCTCGGCCAGCGGATCGTCGCGGTGCGCGTCGAAACCGGCGGAGACCAGGATCAGTTCCGGTTCGAACCGCTCGATGGCCGGCCACCACTGGTCGTCGAGTGCGCGACGGAACGCCGCGCCGTCAGTGCCCGCGGGCAGGGGCACATGCACCAGGTGGTCGCGCTCGGCCAGGGGCGTGCCCGGGTAGAAGGGATGCTGGAAGCTGGAGCAGAACAGCACCCTCGGGTCGTCGCGGAAGATGTCTTCCGTGCCGTTACCGTGATGCACATCAAAATCCAGGATGGCCACCCGGGACAGCCCCCGGTCCAGGGCCCGGGCGGCGGCGCAGGCCACATTGTTGAAAAGGCAGAAGCCCATGGGCCGGCGGTATTCCGCGTGGTGGCCCGGCGGGCGTACCGCACAGAAGGCCCGGTCGAGTTCACCGTCGAGCAGGGCATCCACCGCCGCGGTGGCGGCACCGGCGGCACGGCGCGCGGCCTCCAGGCTGAACGGGTTCATCACCGTGTCCGGGTCCAGCGCCACCCGCCCTTCGGCGGGCGCGCTGCGCTCAATCTGCGCAACATGCTCCCCGGAATGCACGCGCAGCAATGCGGCGCGCCGCACTTCCCCCGGTTCACGGCGGAGCAGCGGGGATTCGGCCTGCACCTGGCGGATTCCCCGCTCGGCGGCCTCCAGCCGCTGCGGGCTTTCCGGGTGTCCGGCGCCCATGTCGTGACGGGCGCAGATCGGGTGTGTATAGATGCCCAGTTTCATTCGCGGTGCGCTCCGGCTCGTGACTGTCGTTTCCGGACGATTGAAGGGCAATCCCCGTGGCCACGCAACCCGGTGTCTGATGTTGCCTCGAGAGGCGTTATAAAATAACGTCCGTTGTCCGGCCGGGAGGAGGCAGGAGGGCCTTGAGACCGCTTGCGGGAACCCTGATGATGGCCATGGACGTGACAGGAGGGGAGAGCATTCGTGGCGGCGAAGCAGAAACAGATCAAGCAGGAAGCGGAGCTTCTCAATGAGGCATTGCGGGTGGGCATGAAGTATGCCGAAAAGCGCGGGGCGGCCCAGTTCGAGGAGACCGACTCCAGGGATGAAAAGATCGAGTATGTGTATCGCCTTCTGGTGCATGACGGCTTGCTGCAGCCGCTGGCCAAGGAGGATCTTTCCCTGATCAACATGAAACACAAGCTTGCCCGCTGGTACGCAAAACAACTGCCCGCCGATCACCCCCTGGTCAGCTCGAAGAAATAGTTCCGGAAGCCGGTGCCGGCATGTAATCCCGGGCATAGGTGCAGGAGCGCTGGATGCAGCGCTTCTGCAAGGGTTCTTGCGACATCCAGCTGTCCGGGATTCGGACTTCCGGATCCCGGGGAAAGCTGGAGGTGCCGCTCCCGGAATTCCGGCCGGGACGCTCTTCACATTTTCCTCACTCCGGAGCCCGTAGTGCTGTCGTCGCGCCCCGGAAGGATGCTGCGGTTTGAGACCGCTTCCGGGGCGCGGTAGTGTGCAAAGACAGCCTTGTGGAGAATGTCATGCCCCCGACAACGGAAGCCGGTCGATTTTCCATGGTGGCGAACCGCCCCGTCTTTTTTTCCTCGGCGGGGCTTGTTCTCCTCTTTGCCATTCTGGGTGCTGCATTCCCCGACGGTGCTGAAGAAGTCTTTGCTACGGTTCAGGCCGGAATCGTCGGCTCCGTCGGGTGGTTCTACATGGCTTCCGTGGCGGTTTTCCTCGTGTTTGTCATTGCGCTGGCGATCAGTCATTACGGCCCGGTGCGCCTGGGCTCGGATGATTCACGGCCGGACTTTGGCTATGTGTCCTGGTTCGCCATGCTCTTCAGCGCAGGTATGGGCATTGGGCTCATGTTTTTCAGCGTGGCCGAGCCACTGATGCACTTCGGCAATCCCCCGACGGGCGAGGCGGGCACGGTGGAAGCCGCGCGCAACGCCATGACCACCACCTTCTTTCACTGGGGCGTGCATGCCTGGGCCATCTATATCGTGGTGGGGCTTTCGCTGGCGTACTTCTCCTTCCGCCACGGCCTGCCCCTGACCATTCGCTCAGCGTTTTTCCCGATACTGGGAAAGAAGATATACGGTCCCATAGGGCACGCCGTGGACATCTTTGCCGTCATCGGCACCATGTTCGGGATTGCCACCTCCCTGGGACTGGGGGTCATGCAGATCAATGCCGGCCTGAATCACCTGTTCGATGTTCCGGTTTCGGTGGTGACGCAGATCTCACTGATCGCGCTGATCACGGCCCTGGCCACGATTTCGGTGGTGGCGGGTCTTGATGCGGGGATTCGCCGGATCAGCGAGCTGAATCTGTATCTGGCCCTGATTCTCGTGGTCTTTCTTCTGGTGGCCGGCCCCACGGTCTTTCTGCTGTCCTCGCTGTTCCAGAATGTGGGTGCCTATGCCTCCAGTATTCTGGAGATGACCTTCAATACCTACGCCTATGAGCCGACGGACTGGGTGGG
>SLJS01000143.1 GCA_007135015.1 Alcanivorax sp.
GTAGGAGCGCTGCTTGCAGCGCGAAAACCCCGGATTCCCGCACGGTGCCAGATTCTTCGCGCTGCAAGCAGCGCTCCTGCACGGGTTTTTACGACACCCTCACCAGGAGGGTGTCGTAAAAGGTTTTCGTTGGCGAAGCAGGTCGATCAATGAGCTCCCTCCCCCGCGAGGGGGAGGGTCGGGGTGGGGCGCGGCTGAGCCGCGCAAGTCCCACCATGCGCCGCTGGCCGCCTGCGGCGCCCCCCTCCATACCTCCCCCTTCACAGGGGGAGGCTTCCAATCGCAAGCGCTGGTGCAATCAGCAGGGGCTTTTACGACACCCTCACCAGGGGAGAGGGGCTTTTACGGCACCCTCTTAACGGGCGCGGCAACCGGCGCCTCCGCTGTCAGGATTCCCTGAAGGCATCGCTTCTGGTACTTTCGTATCATCCATTTCACGCCCTTTCGGCCCAGGGTTGTTCGACAATCCCTGCTCGGCGGGGGCAGTCATGCCCCTATACTCCGGTGAGAACTGATTCATGCATCACCCCGGAACCAGAGGGCCAGGAGAGAGTTGCCATGAAACGAACGCTGCGCCAGCTCGAAGAGGCCATCCGCCATGCCGAGACCTATGAACAATGGCGGGAAGCCAGCCTGGAGCACGACCGGCTGTCCGGCGCGGACGAGTGGAAGGAGATCGACCGCTCGCCGCACTACGACTACGAACTGATCCGCAACCGCCTGGCACAGATCCGCCAGGCCCGGCAACGCAATGACGTCAACAAGCTGGTATTCCATCTGCACGAGGGGCTGCATGGCAATCTGGGCAATATCTCCAACCCCCGGCTCTACCAGTATTGCCGCATCGGCACCAAGAAACTGATCGAGAACTATCTGGCGGAGGTGTGCGCCGCCCTTGATTATCTCTGCGACAATGACTTCGATAATCTTCCCTTCAAGGAGAAGCTCGATTTCTTTCAGACCACGGGCCATGCATTCGGCCAGAGCTGTCTGATGCTCTCCGGCGGCGGCTCGCTGGGCCTGTTCCATATCGGCGTGGTCAAGGCACTCTGGGAACAGGACCTGCTTCCCTCGGTGATATCCGGCTCCAGCGCCGGCGCTATTGTCGCCTCGGTGGTGGGTGCCCACGACGACTCGGAACTCAGACACCGCCTGGAGCCGGAAAACCTGTACCTGGAAGCCTTCAAGTACATCGGCTGGACCGGACTGCTCAAGGGCACCCCGGTGCTGGACGGCGACTACCTGGAAGCCTGCCTGGAAGAAAACATTCCCGACCTGACCTTTGAAGAGGCCCATGAACGCACCGGTCGCGAGATCAACATTACCGTCAGCCCCTATGACCGGCACCAGTTCTCCCGGCTGCTTAACTGGCGCACCTCGCCCAATGTGCTGATCCGCAAGGCGGTACTCGCCTCCTGCGCGATACCGGGCATCTATCCACCGGTGAGCCTCTGGGCCAAGGGAATGGACGGCGAGCGAGTCCCCTATATTCCGGGGCGCAAGTTCGTGGACGGCTCCATCAAGGATGATCTGCCGATACGCAGGATCGCCCGCCTGTACGGCGTCAACCATTCGATCGTCAGCCAGACCAACCCCCATGTGGTGCCCTTCCTGTCGCGCAATGAGAGCGCAGGGCCGATTTCCGTGATGACCGACTGGGCCACGCGTAATCTTTCCATGAATACCCGCTATGCGCTGCAGCTCCTGCAGAACCGGGTCCAGTCCAATGATCTCGGCCTGATGCTGGACAAGCTCGCTTCTGTCGCTGGTCAGAAATACGTCGGCGACATCAACCTGATCCCGCCAAGACGGCCCATGAACATTACCCGGGTGCTGAGCAACCCCACCCTGGATCAGGTCAGGGAATTCATAAGGCTGGGCGAGTTCACCAGCTGGGCGCGAATGGACATGATCGACAACACGACCCGGATCAGCCGCACCTTCCGCGCCTGTCTGGAGCGCCTGGACCGCATGGAAGCCGAACGGCTGGAGAGGCTGGAGAAGCCTTCGGTGGTATCCGCCGGCTGAATTCCGCGCCACCCGGCAACTTTGCGTTGCCGGACAGTCACGGGCTCCCTACCATGGAACTGGAGCCAGCTTCGGGGGCGATTGTGCAGGGAAGACGACCAGAAGCCACTACCACTGCCGCCTGCGGGAGACGGGGCGACGGCCGGTGCGCCATTGACCGGAGAACGGGCAACCCGGCGGGGTCCTTGCCATGATGCGCCGTCTCCTCCAGTACCGCAGGGAAAACCCCCTCGCCTTCCGCCTGATGGGCGCCATTCTTCTGGTCAGCTCGCTGATCACCCTGGTCGCCATCCTGCTTCTGCTGGCGCGGGAGTTCGATCAGGGCATGGCGGATATCGAACGGGATCTTGAGCAGGTGGAGATGACCGCCCTGCCCGGCATTACCCGCTCACTGTGGAACTTCGACGACGACCAGCTGCGAATACAGCTGGAAGCACTCAGGCGACTGCCGGAAGTCGTTGCCACGGAGCTGACCTGGGAAGACTGGCACGGAGGCGCGCGCAGCATGCTGGCCGGTCCCCGCGAAGCCTCGGAAACCGCTGATATCACCCACAGCTATCCCATTGTCCACCAGCGTCAGGACGGCAGTGCCGAAGAACTCGGCACCTTGCACATCTATATCACCCAGGCTCCCATTTACCAGCGCGTCGCACAGCACGCGATCTTCATCGCACTGTTCCAGATCTTCAAGACGCTTCTGATCGCCCTGGTCATCATTGCGCTGATCCGGTTCATGCTGACGCGCCATCTGCGAACCATTGCCGACTACGCCCGCCGGCTGGACATCACCCGGCTCCACCGCCCTCTTGATCTGGGCCGGCGACCGCAGGAACAGGACGAGCTGCAGGACATTGCCGACTCCATCAACCAGATGCGCGAGAGCCTCCAGCAGGACATTCTGCAACGGGAACAGGCAGAGCAGGCACTTCTCGAGGAGAAGGACGCCCGGTTGCGCGAGGAAGAGGAACGAATACGCGCCGACAGCGCCAACGAGGCCAAAAGCCGTTTCCTTGCCACCATGAGTCACGAGATCCGCACTCCCATGAACGGGGTGATCGGCGTGCTTGACCTGCTCGCGGGCACTCGCCTGGATGAACGCCAGCGCCACTATGCACGCCTTATGCAGCAGTCCAGCGAGAACCTTCTGATCCTGCTGGACGATATTCTGGACTTTTCCCGGATTGAGGCCGGCGAACTCAGACTCAACCATGCCCCGGTGGATCTGCAGACCCTGGTCGAGGACGGAACCAGTGCCTTTGCCGCGGTGGCCAATCAGCAAGGGCTGGAGCTGATCCTGGACATTCGACTCCAGCTCTACCGGTATGTCCATGGTGATGAACTACGCATCCGCCAGGTGCTGCTCAATCTGCTGAACAATGCACTCAAGTTTACCCGCGAGGGCTCAGTCACCGTACGGGTTCGCGAACACCAGCCACCGGGGGGCGCCGGCCAGGTCACCTTCGAAGTGGAGGACACCGGCCCCGGCATTTCCGAAGAGGATGCCACAAGGGTGTTCGATACCTTTTCGCAGGCCGGAGAGCAATACAGCGAGCACAAGGGCACCGGCCTGGGCCTGGCGGTATGCAAACGGCTCATTGAGCTGATGGGAGGTAGCATCCGGCTGCACAGCCAGCCGGGAACCGGATCCTGCTTCGCCTTTACCCTGCCCTTCGAGCAGGACTCAAACATTCCGACACCCGAACCCGCGCTCGCCAACCAGGCAGTGCTCGTACTCGCCCCGGATGAGCGACTCCAGAAAGCGCTGTCCGGCATGATCCACCATCTCGGTGGCACCGTCAGCGCCGGCGGTGACCTGTCCCACCTGGAGCTGGTGGAACGTTACCGCCATATCCTGGTGGATCATTCACTGCTGGAAGACGCCGACCGCACCGCCTCCGCCAGACTGGAACAGGTACGCGAAAAAATACTGGTAATGACCCCTCTCGACCGGAAACAGGAAGGTTACCGATTCATACCCAAGCCGGTCACCGCCACGGAGCTGACTGAAAAACTGGACGGGGAAGAAACCGCGGCCGTTGAAACGCAGATGAATGTGCGCGAGCACAGCCGCTTCGACCATCTCAGTGTGCTGGTCGCCGAAGACAACGAAGTCAACCGTGACGTCGTCCGGGCGATTCTGGCAAGCCTGAAGATACAGCCTGTACTCTGCCGCAACGGCGAAGAGGCGGTGGCGGCGTTCCGTGCCGCTGGCGGCGCCTTCGACCTGGTATTGATGGACTGCCAGATGCCGGTCATGGACGGCTATGACGCCACCATGGCAATTCGCCGCATCGAGCAGGAAGCGGGACTCGAATCCGTTCCGGTGGTGGCGTTGACCGCCCATGTCCTGCCCGAGCAGCGTGAGCGCATGCGCGACAGCGGCATGGACCGCTTTCTCAGTAAACCCGTTCGCAAGGATGCCATCCAGAAACTGCTGGTGGACCTGGGCCTGGAGCGGCGGCTGACGAGCTTTTCACGGGGAAACTGACCACCCCCGAAGCGCCCCCTGTCCGACAGACCCTCAAAGGGTTACCCTCGAGGGCAATATTCACGGCACCGCTAACGAAAAGAGGCTTTGATGGATCCCGGCACCTCGAAAAGCCCGGACGTGCACCTCAATCTGAATGTACGCGGACTCGGCGTCTCGGCAACCCTGGGGATCAATGAACGCAGCAACACCCTGCTCAGCCAGGGCCACCAGGTCTATCGCCTGGGCCTGGGCCAGTCCCCTTTTCCGGTACCACAGGTGGTGGAGTCCGCGCTGCAGCAGAATGCCTGGCAGAAGGACTACCTGCCGGTCATGGGGCTCAGCGAGCTCAGACAGGCAGTCAGCGACTACCTCGGGCGCAACGAGGGTGTGGCTTTCACTCCCGACAACGTCATGGTCGGCCCCGGCTCCAAGGAACTGATGTTCATCCTTCAGCTGGTTTATTACGGGGATCTGGTGATCCCCACGCCGAGCTGGGTCTCCTACGCACCCCAGGCCCGCATCGTCGGTCGCCAGGTGCACTGGCTGCCCACTCGCGCCGACAATGGCTGGAAGCTTACCCCGGAAGCACTCGACCAGTTGTGCCGTCCCGACCCGAGCCGGCCCCGGCTGGTAATCCTCAACTACCCGGCCAACCCTCACGGCTACAGCTACAGCGGCGACGAACTCCAGGCCCTGGCCGAGGTGGCCCGGCGCTACCGCCTGATCCTGCTCAGCGACGAGATCTATGGAGAGCTGGACTTTCAGGCCACCCACCAGTCCATCGCCCGCTATTATCCGGAAGGAACCATCGTCAGCACCGGGCTGAGCAAATGGTGTGGCGCCGGCGGCTGGCGGCTGGGCGTGTTCGCCTTTCCGTCCGGCCTTCACTGGCTCCGTGACGCCATGGCCACGGTGGCCAGCGAAACCTACACTTCCGTGGCCGCGCCCATTCAGCACGCGGCGGTGCGCGCCTTCCGCGGAGGCGTGGAACTGGAGCAGTACCTGGTCTGCTCGCGCCGCATCCTGCACGCCCTGGCGGACTTCCAGGTCCGCACACTGCGTGACGCCGACATTGAGCTGGACATGCCCGAAGGGGCCTTCTACCTGTTTCCGGACCTTCAGCCCTATCGCAACGCCCTGCAGAACCGGGGTATCCACACCAATGTGCAGCTCTGCGAAGCGCTGCTGGAAGAGACGGGCCTGGCCACCCTGCCGGGTCAGGCCTTTGGACGGCCGGAGCAGGAACTGACCCTGCGCATGGCCTACGTCGACTTTGACGGCGCCCGCGCGCTGGCCGCGGCGGACAATTACATGCCGGAGACACCACTGGACGAGACATTCCTTCGTACCTACTGTCTCAACTGCGTAACCGCCACCGAGCGCATGGTGGACTGGCTTCGGGCCCTGTAACGGACCCGGAATCATTCCGCCGCAGCTGTGCTCTGTGACACTATCCAGCGGAAGAGAAGACACGGCGTCTGATGACGACTGAACACGGAATCGACTACTGCGCCCGCGAGGAAAGGCTGAACAGCCTCACCCACGGACTGGGCGTTGCGGTGGCGCTACCGGCCACGGTGCTTCTGATTGTTCTCACCAGCCTCCAGGCCGCACCCTGGAAGATCGTGGGGGTGAGCATTTACGGTCTGACCTTCACCGCGCTCTTTCTTGCATCCACCCTCTACCACAGTGCCCGCCAGCCACATCTGCGGCAGGCCTTCAAGGTGCTGGATCACTGCGCCATCTTCCTGCTGATCGCCGGCACCTATACGCCCTTCCTGCTGGTCAACCTGCGCGGGCCACTGGGCTGGAGTCTGTTCGGCCTGATCTGGGGGCTGGCCCTGGCGGGCATTGTCAGCAAGCTGGTCTTCGGGCACCGGTACAAGGCCATCCAGGTCGGCACCTATCTGCTGATGGGCTGGCTGATCGTGGTGGCATCGGAACATCTTCCCGGTGCGATCGGCGCCACCTCCATTGCCCTGCTTGTGGCCGGTGGAGTGGCCTATACGGTGGGCGTGCTTTTCTATCTCGGCCACCGCATTCCGTATAACCACGCCATCTGGCACCTTTATGTGCTGGCTGGCGGAGGGCTCCACTGGTTTGCGGTATATTTCGGTGTGGTACAGGCGCAGATCTGAAACGGGCGAGCCGGGCAAGCGAAAATGGAGCGGGTGATGGGAATCGAACCCACGTCATCAGCTTGGGAAGCTGAGGTTCTACCA
>SLJS01000011.1 GCA_007135015.1 Alcanivorax sp.
CTTTCGATTATGCGAGTGGTTTGGTGCAATATCCGGGCTAGAGCATGGCCGCCATCTTCTCGTGGATCAGATTGATCGCCTTGAGCGGCCGCACCATCACCTTGAAGTCGACGATCCTTCCTTCATCGTTCCACCGGATCATGTCGACGCCGTTGACCTGGATGCCGTCGACCTCCACCTCGAACTCCAGCACCGCGTCGCGCGCGCCCACGACCTCCCGCACATACCGGAAGCTGTCATTGCCGAAGACATGCAGCGCGGCGGTGAGATAAAGCGTGGTGACGCCCTTGCCCGCCTGGGGCGTATGCACCACCGGCGAATGGAACACCACGTCCTCGGCCAGCAGCTCATCGAGCCCCTTCGGATCACGGGATTCGACCAGCCCGTGCCAGGTGGATACGGTATCGATCATCATTTTCCCCTTCTCCTTGTACCCTTGTAGCAACACCGGCCTGCTCGGCTACAGGAACTTTCGGTTGTATTTCCGCATCGCTGCTGCCTTCAAAGCCCCTGGGCCCCGCGTCGCAACCAGTCATGAACAAAGGCCAGTTTATGGCGGGCGTGGTCCGAAAGAACGAACGGATAGAGATCCGACAACCCCATGGAGCGATTGACGTGATTGACACCCACGATGAGCGTGGCCGCAATCCGGATCAGCCTGTCGGAATCAGGCTCCGAATATGGATCCCAGCCGGCGTATGGAATCTGCGGAGATGACAGACCGGTGGCCACGAAACTGTCGGTGATATCTGTCAGATGCAGCAGATGTGCCGCCGTTTCGGCCCAGTCTTCATGGGGATGTGCGGAGGCGTAACGGGTCAGGTAATACTGTTTCCAGTCCGCTGGCGCACCGTTCTGGAAATAATATTCAAGGGACGCCCGGTAATCAATTCGCTCGTCACCGAACTCGGCCCGGAATGCATCGAGAAAATCATCCCGAAGGCTTAGCCGCCACCAGAGCATATGAGAAATTTCATGACGCATGTGGCCGATCATGGTGCGATAGGGCTCTTGCAACGCCTCACGGCGGGTAGTGCGAAGAACGGGATCCATCTCCGCCACACTGATGGTAACCACGCCCTCCACGTGCCCCATTGGAACAGGGGTCGGACCTTCGGCAAGCATATGAAACACAGGCCGCGACCCCGGATCCTCCGGCCGAAACCAGTGCCAGCGCCCCAGATTATCGAGAACCCAACGTTTGGCTGCCTCAGTCTGCGCCCAGTTGGGGATGGCATTGGCAATAGAAGTGTCGGGCGCCAATGCGGTCATGGCACAGGATCGACAGAAAGCGCCTTCCTCCGGGGCTATCCAGTTACATCCGATTATTTCCCGATTCGCACAGAATGGCGGCATCGGCACGAAGGCCCGGGCCTGCGGATCATAGGCGACAGGCGTTCCGCCGGCCGTTGCCAGGTTGTCAAACCAGAGAGAGCCGGCACCGACGGGATTGGAAAAAACACGCATTGGGGGAGCACCAGAAGAAATTCCCTGCCATCATGCATGACTGGGCCGTTTCTCTACAAGTAATTGATATACAGCTTTATTCTTCCCTGGTGCAAAGCTTTGCAGCGGCCCACACAGTGGGCCGCCCCGGCAGCCGAAGGCTGCACCAACAGCGCCTTGTTAGAGGCATTTCCCACAAACAACGCCTAATATGAAAAGCGCCACTAAGAAGATGACCAGATCCGGAAAAAGGGCCCTGTCGCGAAATCGCCAGGGCCCTTTTTGTATCAGGCCCACTGGCAGAGGCAGCACGCCCTTGCCTTCCGGCTACAGAACCCGGCTTACATGATCCCCTCTGGCCGGCGGAGATCTCCGTCACGTTGCCGGATCTGGCAGAGTTTCCCTTGTGAGCATGGCTGATAAGGAGCCTCCACAGGCTGTCTCGAGACCGTCAGAAAATGGGGCAGCAACAGGCACTTGCGTTCCCGTCACGAGATCAACCGGCTCTCATTTCCGGGCCTTCATAACGAGCGCCGTAGAGAAACCCCACACAAGCAACCTCTGGCTGTTGCCTGCTCCGGAATATCTCTGGCATCGTAGCGCCGGGGGTTCGGGCATCAACGAGCGGCAACAAGCTCAGACTCGAAGTCCTTTTCCTTTTCAGTTCTCCAATCAATATCAGGGGGAAAACATGAGACAGCACACCGTGATCGCAGCGCTGGTCGCAGCCTTTATCGTCAGCGGCTGTACGCCCACAACGGTGAACGTATCCCGGGACTGGGACAGCGCGCCGGACGAGCGCTTTACGCATCAGGTCGAGCTACAGGCGGAGATGCCCGAGGGGCAGCTAAACAATTTCGAGAAGCAGCTTTCGAGCCACCTGGATGCGGCCGATGTCGCCGCCAACGGACAGGCCACGCATGAAGTAAACGTTACGATCACCGAATACGACATGCACAACTACCTCGTCCGCTATCTGATCGGCTGGTTCGCCGGCGGCGAGAGCATGATCAGCGAGGTGACGGTAACCGATGCGCGCACCGGTGAACTGATCGGCGAATCCATGGTGAAAACCGAGCCCAGGGGAGAGTTGCGCACCACGGACTCGCTCACCAGTGAACACGCCGAACACATCGTTGCCTACCTCCAACAGGGAGGACAGTCCGGCGAGTATTAAATCAAGCGCCGGGGCGTGGGGCAGAACAGCCGCCACGCCCTTTTCCTCTTCTGCAGTCACTCCACCCGCACGGGCGCCAGCGAAAAACTCTCAGGGCAGGAGCGCAACCGAATTCGCCAGGGTATGTACCGGATCATCTACGAAATCGCTGATGAATACCTGATGGTCACAGTGGTGAAGGTTGGTCGCCGAAGGCATGTATACCGGAAGAACTGAACAGGCAATTCACCGAGTTCCGGAACCTGCCCCCCACCGGGATTTTGCCAACGGTGATCCCGAACGCTGCATGCCAGCGGCCTCCCGGCTCCCGCTGCGGTGATTCCGTTACTCACTCCCACTGTTGCGTATCAAACACGAATGTCTCCCCGCGCCGGCGCTGCCAGACCACCTGATCGGCGCGCACGGTCAGCGTCCAGGTCTGCACGGCCGTGGACGGGCGCGGGCTGGCAAAGGCGCCCGGGTCCAGCACCGCCAGGCACCAGCCCGGCTTCGGGTCGCGAACGGAACGATAGCGGATGGCACCGGCGCCCGCGCGCCGGGCAAGGCCGGCGAAGGCCTGGCAGGCGCTGTAGTCCCGGCGGTCCGCCCAGAGGTGGGCGTATTCGGCGAAGGGGGACCGGCGCAGATCCACGGTGGCGGTGGCCACCCGGGCGCGGAAGGCGGTGTGCCAGACCGGCTCCAGGCGTTCCAGATCCCGGGCATCACAAAGGAAGCGCCAGCGGTGATAGCCCAGTTCCGCACAGGCGGTGCGCACCAGGCCGGCGCCGTAGAAGACGCCGGGGTGGGTCTCGGCGCGAAAGCGCGAGCCGCCCGGGCGCGCGGGATAACGAAAGGGGGTGGCCAGCAGGTAATCCAGATGCCGGGCCGCTTCGGGAACCGGCGGCTTGTACCGCTCCAGCAGATCCTCGAGCAGCGCCTGTTCGGCGGCGCTGTCGACCAGCTTCATGGTGGCGGACAGGTGCTGGGCTTCGACCATGCGCCAGATGCCGCCGCGCCAGGGTTTCGCTTCAGCCCGTACCGCGTCGGGCGTCCAGGTATCGGGCCACATGCACGAGTCCTTCCGCTTGCGTGATCAATTCCCGGGGGCGGCCGTTGAGGCCGTCGTTGTCGCTGTTGAACCAGCAGCGGGCTTCCTCCTCCCCGGCGACAATGGAATCCAGGGCGCGGAAGATGCGCACCAGCAGCACCGCCAGTTCCCATTCCTTGCCCCGGGGGTTGAGGGTATAGCCGCCGCGCTGCAGGCGGCTGACGGTGGCGCTGCTGACACCCAGCACCCGGGCCAGTTCCCCGCCCTTCAGGCCCAGCCGCTCGGCGGCGCGCAGCACCGCTTTCGAGAGCACCGCCGCTTCGTCCGCCGAGGCTGGCGCATGATCCGTGACCGTCATGGCTTCACTCCGACTATTTCTATGGAAATATATTATCACGGTAATTTCTGTAGAGCGATGCCGCAGGTCCGGGTGGCGAAAACCGGCCCTCCCGCCGGGCGGGGCCATGGCGCCATCCGTGAACCCTGTCGGTTTCAATTTCGCACGCCTGGTCTATACTCGGACAAAGCCGATAATAACAGGCAGTTACGCCATGATTCTCGAAACGGCCTCACGATTCGCCCTTATCCTGGCCCTGGCCGCCCTGGCCTCGGGGTGTGACCTGGACGGGCTCGACAGCTCCGGCGACAACAACGTCACGCCCTCGGACTGGGAGGACTGCCCGGAGCGGCTGGGCGGTACCTGGGCCTTCGGGCGGGCGCCGTTCGGCTGCGCGGTGGACGAGGTGGGCAGCGCGGAGACGGTGCGCACGGATTTCGCGGACTACATCTTCGATGACGCGGTGCAGCGCACTTCCGAGCGCGACCGCTACATGAACGCGCTTTATGAATTCCTGCTGGAGGAAGCGGCGGATTATCTTCGTGACCGCAAGCCCGATGTCACGGACGAGGAAGTCGGGGCCTGGCAGCGCGCCGTCCTTGCCACCGCCCACCAGGAAAGCTTCTGGACCCATTACCGCAAGGGCGATGCGGACGCCGAGCGCCTGCTGACCATGATTCGCGGGGACATGGGCCATGGCCACGGGCTGATGCAGATCGATGACCGCTGGCATACCGACGCCATCGCCGCGGGGGTCGGCTGGCGGCTGGATGAAAACTTCCTCTACGCCCTGGATATCTATTTCAGCGAATGGGAACGGGCGCTGTCCACCGACTGTGTGGATGCCCCCAATGCCTGGGAAAGCCGGGCCCGTTCGGCCTATTCCGCCTACAACGGCGGGCCCACACAGCTGTGCCGCTGGACCGACCCGGATCACCGCTGGGCGCAGAACGACGAGGGCTTTTACGACAAGTACAGCTTTCAGCGGTGGCTGAACCATGTCTCCGAGTGAAGCCGGGCGGGAGGGCTGAATGCGTATCATGGTGGTAGCCCTGGTGCTGTCGGTGGTTCTCTTTGTGGGGTGGCTGGCATGGCAATCGGCGGGTTTCGAAGAGCCTGTGGATACGGCCGCTGCGCCCGAAACCGCTGAAAAAACCGCTGAAAGAACCGCTGAAGAAACTTTCGGCCCTGAACCGGCCGAAAAACTCTCTGCGCCGGAACACCCGCCGAACGGCGAACAGGACCCCGACCCGGAAAAAGTCCTTGCCGAGATGCGCCGGGTCCGCGACTGCTACGAGCACCCGGACTGTGTGGTCGGCGAGGATACCGACCCCAGGGCGGAATACTTCGAGGCCGGCCAGCGGGTCGCGGACGGCTTGCATGCCCTCATGCGCGCCCATGAAGCGGGCCGGCTGCGCGACGGCGAACTCACCCGCGCCGCCCGGGAGTTCCTGGAGATGGAAAGCGGCCGTGGCCGCGCCGCGGCCATCGAGGCGCTGGGCCGGGTGCCGCCCTCCCCCGAACATCTCGACGCGCTGTTCGCCACCCTGGACCAGCATCACGACGAGAAGCTTTTCGAACTGGCCATGGAAGAGTTCCGGCGCTACCAGGCCATCGGCTATCGCGACCGCATCGACGATTTCCTGATTGCCAACCTGCGCACCGGTGCACGCTTTGCCACCCGAGCCATCGCCGAAAACCTCGACGCCTTCATTACCCCGGACAACGAACACAGATACCGGGCGCTACTCGAGGAGCTGCAGGAAGACAGCTGGCGCGCCGAACTCTTGAAGGGAGCGCTGCGAGAATGAGTAAAGGCGACCAGGACGAAGGCGCCCAGGCTACGTAGAGCGGCTTTTCTGTAGTTCCTTACCCTCTCCCCTTGTGAGGGTGTCGCGAAAGGTCTGGCAGGAACGCACCTCTTGTTGTGAAGAGGGGCGCAAAGAACCTGGCACCGTGCCAGATCCGGGGCATTCGCGCCCCTCTTCACAACAAGAGGTACGCTCCTACCGGTGTCATAAGACTCTTTTGCGACACCCTCCTTATGGGAGAGGGGGAAGATTACGGGAAATCCGCTCTGGGACCCTCTCTCCCCCGAAGAAGGTCTCGCAGAGGACTGGGCTGCGGTATGGCAACGCCGGTTACAGGCACCCGCTGTGCGGCGTCTCCGGGTAAACCAGGTCGTACAAATGATCCCAGAAATGTTCTTCGTCAATCGGCTGAGTCCCACCGTCGCCCGCATTGCGACCGACAATATAGATGTCCTCGTCTGCAAATCCGGCGGCCTGATAGGCCTCGATATCGGTCGATGCATTACCATAGGCCCGGAAGAAATCGACACCGTTATCAATAAATCTGTCCAGCTCGTTGGTCTTGTACTCGGCGACGCGGAAGATTCCGGTGCGATTACTCATTGAATGTCGCAGGGTAAAGTGCGGTACACCCAGATACTCACCCAGCCATTGACGCGTATCTTTTGCATACCAGTAGGTACGGCCTGTCAGGAAGATCGGGTGATAGCCCTGATCGACGTACTCCTGCACAAGCTCTGTCGCACCACCACGGGCCTGGGCCGGGCTCAAGCCCAGATAATCCTCAATCTGCTCAAAATCGCTCACCCTGGATTCGGATAATAAGTGCAATTTCCTGAAGAGGACGGCCAGCTGCTATAGTTCGGCGTTCTCCTGACCAAAGGAAGTCGCACAATGAGCTATAAACA
>SLJS01000005.1 GCA_007135015.1 Alcanivorax sp.
GCCTTCTTGGCGGCCGGGCGCTTTTTGGCCGTGGACTTCTTCGCGGACTTCTTCGCCGCCTTCTTGGCGGCCCGCTTGGCCTTGCGCTCTTCCTTGCGCTGATGCTCCTTCATCTTCTTCTCGTACTGCTTGTGAACACGATTCAGGACCTTGCTTTCCTCCCGGAACGCGTCCTTCAGCGCCTTCAGGCGGGCCCGGGCTTCCTTCATCTGGGCCCTGAGGTCGGCAACCCGAATCTCCATGTTCTTCTTCTGGGCCGCCGTGGCCTTCTTCATCTTCTTCTGCTGTTCCTGGATCTTCTTCTGCAGATCACTCTGCGCCTTCTCGACCTTCTTGTAGCGGTCGTCCAGCTTGCTGATCACTTCCTTGCGAACATGCACCTTCTCCAGGACGTTGGTTACGGACGCAGGCAGACCACCCGGCTGACGGGCTGCGGTCTTCTTGCGTGCTGCCTTCTTGCGAGTTTTCTTACGTGCTGCCATGTTGGATCTCCTAAGCTATAGCCATGTTGCGTTGATTTTTCTACTGCAACGTCTGAAAAATAGCATAAAAAAATTCGGTTAGTACAGAAAATCGCCATATTTTTTGTCCTTAAGCGTCCAATTTTTGCCATATAACGGGCTGTGCCGATCATTTGCGGCATCAATCCGGCATTTAATGCAGCGTAACAATAATTTTTTGCGACGATTCGTGCGCAACATCCGCGGCACGTCACTGCGCAATCACCGGAACAGATACGACAATCATCCGCTGCAGTAAGCCCGGCGCACAACGGCGACGACATCGCATGAACGGGCGGCGATCCGAGCCGCTCACAACCTCCGCAGCCCTGCACAAACCGCGCAAGCTCCCGTATTGCAGGGGGTTTCAGGCGCCGCATGCATGTGCCGGGACACCCGGTAGATGTGCGAACATCGCGTCCGGGAGGCTACGAACCGTTGCAGGGCTTGCCGATCATTCGGCGCGGGCACGACGATGACCAGCCTTCGCAATGACAACACCACGCGAACCCGACGCATTGCCAGGCACTGCCTCAAACGAACAACTGGCGGATCGCCGGGGCTGCAATGAGACGACCACAACGACCGCCACAAGGGGTGACGCACAACGGCACTCGCGCGCATCGGGTGCATCGCGCGCATCGGGTGCATCCGCTGCGCAAGGGAAGAAGGCCCCGAGACAATGGGTTTGACGAAGACAGGCCTGGCGCATTCGCATGATTCAGCCGGAAAGAGGACCCGGAATGCCTCTCCAATACCGGAACCACGGCACGAACGCTGTGGCATACCGGTGCCACGCCTGGTCCATGGCGTTACAGCATCAATCGTCGACTGTTGCGTCATGACACAGGCAGGCATCGCGGAAAGCGTATATGCAGAGCCGCATGCCCCATGCCGGAGCCAGAAAAGGACAGCAAGCAGGGCACAGCCCCGGCAACCGGAAAGAATCGGGTAACAGGAGTGCTACGAAAGGTAACACCCGGAATCCGCGAGGGCCGCAGATTCCGGGAAGTCGATCAGGTGGGAAACAGGGATAGAACGCCGGAGATCAGCCGTTCAGGGAAGAAAGAATCCGTTCGCGGATATCGTCCATGGAACCGGTGCCGGGGATCCGTACATAAACAGGGCTGTTCTTATCACCCCGGTCGGCCAGCCCGCGGTAGAAGTCCACCAGGGGCCGGGTCTGCTCCTTGTAGACATTCAGCCGATTGCGCACGGTTTCCTCGCGGTCATCGTCGCGCTGCACCAGCGCCTCGCCGGTTTCGTCGTCCTGGCCCTCCACCCGCGGCGGATTGAACTCGACATGGTAGACGCGGCCGGAACCGGGATGAACGCGACGACCGGAAAGCCGCCGGACGATCTCCTCGTCCTCCACATCCAGCTCCACCACGTAGTCGATGGCAATGCCCTCGTCCACCAGGGCCTCGGCCTGGGGTATGGTGCGCGGAAAGCCGTCGAAGAGGAAACCGTTGGCACAATCCGGCTGCGCAATGCGCTCCTTGACCAGGCCGACGATGATGTCGTCCGAGACCAGTTGCCCGCTGTCCATCACTTCCTTCGCCTTGAGGCCCAGGGGCGTGCCTTCCTTGACCGCGGCCCGCAGCATGTCACCGGTGGCGATCTGGGGAATGCCGAACTTCTCCTGGATGAACTGTGCCTGGGTGCCCTTGCCGGCACCCGGAGGACCAAGCAGGATGACTCGCATAGCAATCTCCGGTTTGCACCACGGCAGGGCTCGGGGATGGTGCCTGCCGCGAAAACCGGCAACTTTACCCCGAGCGCCCCGGCGGGGACAAGAAAAAGCCGGGCCCGGAGCGCCCCACCGGCGCGGGCCCGGGCCTATTCCAGCCGCAGGCGCGGCGTTTCGCCCGGCTCCAGTGGCTCGGGCACGGCGCGATATTCTGCCCCGTCCACCCCGGAGCCGGCGGCAGGACTGTAGCGAGCACCGGCCTCGATGGGTTCGTCCTCGTCCGGATAGCGCTGCAGCCAGTCCTCCCGGCGCAGTTCCACGGTGACCGGGAAGCGCTCGGCCAGCACCTGCCGGGCCGCAAGCGGCTGCCCCGAGCCCCCCTCACGCTGCAGATAGACAAAGAGGGAGCCTCCGGCACGCAGGTCTTCGCCAGCTTCCACGGTGATTTCCTTGCCATCGAAACGTTCCTGCATCGCCTGCTGGCTGCGCGCGAAAGCCAGACTGCGTTCCAGAACCGGTTTGGCACGACCGCCTTCATGGCGCTCGAGCATGTTCTCCCATGCCCTGGCCGCCAGGGCATGATCCCCCGCATTGGTGGCGCCCATGCCCAGCAACATCCAGGCGCCGTCATGGTCCGGGTGTTCGCGCAGCACCTGCTCCAGCAACCGGCGCGACTCCGATGTCAGCGCGCCCTGCTCCTTCGCGATCAGGCTGCGTGCAAGCAGCATGCGCGTATGGACCGAAGGCTCCAGTTCCAGCGCCCGGCGCGCGGCCTGCGACGCCACCTCCGGCGCCTCCATCTCACCGAACAGCAGACCCAGCGCATACCAGCCCTCGGCAGTGGGACTGCGCGCCATTTCGCGCTGCAGGACCCTGGCAATACGCCCCTGGGGAATGTCCGCTTCCAGTTCCGCCGGCGCCCGCCCGGCGGCAAGCTCCGCGACCAGGGGCCGCAATTCCCGGTGATCCTTCAGCCAGTCCCCGGTCCGCTCGTCATAGCCGAAGCCCAGATAGAGCCCGCTACCGAGCAACGGCAACAATACCGCCAGCGCCCACATGCTGCGCGGCGCGGGCGCGTCCACGCGAGAGGATTCCCGGCGCCACAACCACAGCCACCAGAACATGGAGGCCAGCGCAATCACCGCCAGGGAAACGAAAAGAATCATTGGCTCGGGCCTCCTCCGCCCTGCGGGCCGTCCCCGTCGTCATCAATGGGCGCGGACGCGGCGCGCCGCACCAGAAACAGCACCAGCAGACCGCCAGCGAGCAGGATACCCAACGGCCCCGCCCACAGGATGGCGGTCTGCGCGCCCACGGGCGGGCGGTAATGAATGAAATCGCCATATCGGGCGCGAAAGTGATCGATGATCTCCTCGTTGCTGTAGCCCTCGCGAATCATGCGGGCGACACGCTGACGCATGTCCGAGGCGATATCGGCATCGGACTCGAGGATGCTCTGGTTCTGGCATTTCGGGCAGCTCATTTCATGGCCGAGACTGCGAAAGCGCTGTTCCTGCTCCGGATCCTCGAACTGATAGACATCAATGGCCGCACCCGCGGCCAGCGGCATCCACAGCAGCAGGCACAGTAGCGCCTTTTTCATTGCTGCAAGCTTCATTGGTCCAGATCCTTGCGCCAGATGGGCGCGAATTTCTCGTTCCATACCCGTTCATTCACCTCGCCCGCGTGACGCAGGCGAATGCGACCGTCGGGGTCCACAATAAAGGTCTCCGGCGCGCCGTAGACGCCCAGATCCATCGCCAGGTCCCCGGTATCGTCCACCAGCACCGTGGAATAGGGATTGCCCATGCCCGCCAGATACTCGCGGGCGGCGTCGAGATCGTCGCGATAGTTCACGCCAACAATCGGCACACCATCGCGTGCCAGCTCAAGCAGATAGGGATGCTCCACATAACAGGTGGGGCACCAGCTGCCCCAGATGTTCACCAACTGCCACTCGCCCCGGAACATCTCATGGGTGAGTCTTTCCTCGCCGCCGCCGAGCGTGGCCAGCTCGAACTCCGGCACCGGCTTGTCGATCAGCGCCGAAGGCATGGCCTCGGGATCACGACCCATGTTCACGGCGAGCAGAATCGCCACGGCGAGAAACAGCACCAGCGGCAGAAACGCCAGAATCGCACTACGCAGTGTCAACGCCGTTTTCCTCCCGCGCGCCCTTGCGGTAACGCCTGTCCATCACCGCCAGCGCGCCACCAAATGCCATGATCAGCGCACCGATCCAGATCCAGCGCACGCCGGGCTTGAAGTACACCCGCACCGCCCAGGCGCCGGGCATGTCCAGCGGCTCGCCCAGCGCCACGTAAAGGTCATGGACAAGCCCCGGACGCAATGCCACCTGGGTCATGACCTGTCCACCGACACGATAGGTGCGCTTCTCCGGATACATGGTACGGACATGACGGCCGTTGCGCGTGACCTGGAAGGTGCCCCGCAGGGCATCGTAGTTGGGTCCCTCCACGCTGCCGAACTCCTCGAACGCAAACTGATAACCGCCCACCGTGACCACATCACCCGGCGCCATGCGCACATCACGCTCCACCTCGTGCTGGGTCACCAGGGTAATGCCGGCAACCAGCACCGCCACGCCGCAATGGGCCAGCACCATGCCCTTGTAACCGCGTGGCAGATTCCACAACGCACGCATTGGCCGCTCGCGGGATGCGCGCACCCGCCGTACCACATCATCCAGATGTCCGAAGAACACCCAGAACACCAGCACGAAGGCCAGGGTTCCCACCCAGGGCGTACCGCCGGGCAGCCAGGAGGCGATCAGCCCGGCCACCAGGCTCGACGGCGCCACCCAGGCGAAACGGCGAACCAGCTCCCGCCCGCCCTGGGCCTTCCAGTTACTGAAAGTACCGGGCACCAGCAGCAGCATGGCCATCAGACCCAGCGGCACGAAGAACAGGTTGAAGTACGGCGGGCCGATGGACACGCGAATATCCATGGCCTCGCCGATCAGCGGAAACAGGGTGCCGATCAGCACCACCGACGTGGCCACCAGGAACAGCAGATTGTTGCCCAGCAGAAAGCTTTCCCGGGATAGCGGGCGGAAGCCGCCGGTGGACTGCAACTGCGGCGCCCGCACCGCGAACAGCGCCAGCGCACTGCCGACGACGATGCAGAGAAACACCAGAATGAAGGTTCCCCGCGCCGGATCGGTGGCAAAGGCATGCACCGAGGTGAGAATCCCCGAGCGCACCAGGAAGGTACCCAGCAGACTCAGCGCAAAGGTGACAATGGCCAGCAGCGCCGTCCAGGAACGGAACATGCCACGCTTTTCCGTCACCGCCAGCGAATGGATCAGGGCCGTGCCCGCCAGCCAGGGCATGAACGAGGCGTTCTCCACCGGATCCCAGAACCACCAACCGCCCCAGCCGAGTTCGTAGTAGGCCCACCAGGAACCCAGGGCGATACCCAGGGTAAGAAAAGCCCAGGCAATGGTGGTCCAGGGCCGAGCCCAGCGCGCCCAGGCGGCATCCATGCGCCCGGCCAGCAACCCCGCCACGGCAAAGGCGAAGGCCACGGAAAAGCCCACATAGCCCATATAGAGCATGGGCGGGTGATAGATCAGGCCCGGGTCCTGAAGCAGGGGATTGAGATCCGCCCCATCGATGGGAAACCAGGGCAGGATCCGGTCGAAGGGGTTGGAGGTGAACAGCATGAAGGTCAGAAAGCCGATGCTGACCATGCCCATCACCGCCAGCACCCGGGCAATCATGTCCACCGGCACGGAGCGGCTCAGCCAGGCAACCAGCATCCCCCAGCCCGCCAGCATCCAGGCCCACAGCAGCAGCGAACCCTCGTGACCGCCCCAGATCGCCGAGATGCGATAGAACACCGGCAGCATGGTGTTGGAGTGGTTGGCCACGTATTCATTGCTGAAATCATTGGTATAGAAGGCCCAGGCCAGCGCGCCCAGCGACACCGAAACCAGCGCGAACTGCATGGTTGCCAGCGGCCGGGCCGTGGCCTGCAACGCCGGATTGCCCCGCCAGGCCCCGTAGAGCGGCACCAGCGACTGAACCACCGCCACGGCCAGGCACAGCCACAGCGTAAAATGTCCCAACTCCGATATCACCAGGCACCTCCCGAAAAGCCGGGCCTATCGTCCTTCATGGGCCCGTTATGTGCAACAACGGGGCGTATTGTTTCATATTGTCCCCGCCCGGGGGCAGAAGCATCGTGCCGGGGTGTCGCAAAAGCCCTCGCTGACGGGACCGGCGGCCTCACTTGAAAGCCCTCCCCCGCTCGAGAGTGTTGCCAAAGCCAATTCAGAGCACGGGCTTGCTGGAGGGTCCCCTCTCCCCGCCGTGGGAGAGGGACAGGGAGA
>SLJS01000235.1 GCA_007135015.1 Alcanivorax sp.
AGAGGCAGCGCGGCCCCCTCACTCCAGGAAAGGCTGCGCGGCTTGTGCCCGACAATACGCTCGTCCACCGCCTGGCGCTGCGCATTGCTGCCGGGCCGGTCCACTGCACCGGCATAATAGACCTCATCGCCGACGGCAAAGCGCTCCACCTCGCTGCCCACCGCCAGCACTTCTCCGGCAGCGTCGAATCCGAGAATGCAGGGCTCGCCACCGGGGTCGGTGTTGCGACGCAGTTTGGTATCCACCGGATTGACCGACACGGCGCGAACCCCCACGAGAAGGTCTCTCGGGCCCGGAGCGGGTTCGGGAACCTCCACGTCCTCCAGGCAGTCCGCCTCGGAAACAGGCAGTGAACGCCGGAAGGCAACGGCTTTCATGGGCACCTCTCGTCCGCGGCGCTGATGCGGCCCGGGGTCAGCGCGTGAAATAGGCGCCGCTGTCAAACCGCTTCAACAGACGGCGCATGGCCAGCGTACTCCAGGGAAAACCCACGCTGTTGAAACCGTTCCTGTCCAGATAATAACTGGAGCAGCCGCCTGTGTTCCACACGCTGCCTTGCAGGTCCTTCTGTACCCGCCGGTTATAACGGCGCTGGACGTCCGGGCGCACTTCCAGCCGCCCGAAGCCGCGCCGCCGGGCGGTGCGCAGTGCACTCATGATGTAGTCGAGCTGGGCCTCGATCACGATGAAGGCCGAGTTGTGACCGATGCCGAGGTTCGGCCCGAGGACCATGAACAGGTTGGGAAAGCCGTGAATGGTGGTGCCGCGATAGGCCTGCATGCCGTCGCGCCAGTGACCGGACAGGGAACGCCCGCGGCTGTCGAACACCCGTTCGGCAATGGGCGGTTCGGTAACATGAAAGCCGGTACCGAGAATAATGGTATCGACTTCCCGTTCCGTTGCATCGGCACCGACGACCACCTTGCCCCGCACTTCGCGGACCCCGGTGGCGAGCAGCTCCACATTCGGTTCATTCAGTGCCGGATAGTAGTCATTGGAAAGCAGCACCCGCTTGCAGCCCAGCGTATAGTCCGGCGTAAGGCGCTCGCGCAGATGCGGATCAGGCACCGCATGGCGCAGATGAGCCAGTGCGAGTTTCTGGAGCTGTTCGAGCAGTGCGGGATGGCGGAACCCGATCCCGAAGGTTTCGAACCCCCCGTACAGAAGGCTTCGCCAGGCCTTCAGGGTGCCGGGAACCTTCAACAGAGCCTGCCCCGCTTCGGGCATGCCGCTGTCCGGCTTGGGCAGAATCCATTGGGGAGTTCGCTGGTAGACAGACAGGCTGTGCGCCAGGGGCCGGATCCGGGGGACGAACTGTATTGCCGAGGCTCCGGTTCCGATCACGGCCACCCGTTCGCCGGAAAGGTCATGCTCGTGATTCCATCGCGAGGAATGAAAGACTGTGCCGGGAAAATCCTTCAAACCGGGAAGGTCCGGAATCACCGGCTCGTGCAGATACCCGGAGCAGCTGATCAGAAACCGGCCCCGATAACGACCCGCCGGCGTATCGAGTACCCAGTGGCCATTCTCCTCGTCCCAACGCGCCTGCTCCACCGCCCGGTTGAAATGAATGCAGGATTCCACCCCGTAAGCCCGGGCGGTTTCGCGCACATAGTCGAGAATTTCCTGCTGCCCAGCGAAAACCCGGCTCCAGTCATGTTTTTGCGAAAAGGAAAATGAATACAGCGCGGACGGCACATCGCAGGCACAGCCCGGATAGGTGTTGTCTCGCCAGGTACCGCCCAGATCCTCGGCTTTCTCCAGAATGGCGAAATCGCGGATGCCTTCATCCAGCAGGCGAATGCCGGCGCCGATGCCACTGATGCCCGCGCCCACGATCAATACCTCGTAGCGCTGTTCAAACCCTGCATCCTGATTCCGGTCTTTCGTGCCTGTATTCATGACCCTCTCCTACTTTTTCGGCCTTGGACTGAAGCGCTCGATCAGGCGCCTGGGCAGGCCGGGCTGCATCAGTTCCCGGCTGAACCGGAAGATGCGCGGGTAGATCACACGGGGGTGTCCACGCTGAAAGGCGCGAAGAATCTCGCCGGCGAGTTCATCCGGTTTTCCCGTGGGAATGTTGCGCTGGAGAAAACCGGGCGCGGTCTGCCCCCGGGCATGGCTTTCCAGGCCCGAGTACACCGGGCCGGGATACACGGTAATCACCTGCACACCCTGTTCGGCCAGCTCCGCCCGGGCAATTTCGGAGGCCCGGGCGATGCCCGCCTTGGCGGCGCCGTAGTAACTGCAGCCGCGGAGCGGAATCTCGCCCGCCAGGCTGCTCACATTGATCACCGCTCCCCGGCCCGCTTCCACCATGGCCGGCAGGGCAAGGTCCATCAGGCGCAGCGGCGCGGTGAGATTGATATCCAGGATCCTGCTGCCCAGTTCCCAGCCGGTACCCTGAAAGCTGATGATCTCCATGATCCCGGCGCAGTTGATCAGCACGTCCGGTGAACCGTGCCGCTCGACAATGGCCTCCCACCAGCCAGGCAAGGCCTGTATATCGGTGAGGTCACAGGTCTCGGTAACAACGCGGCCCGGTTCCTCCCGGAAACGCTCCCTCAGGGCCTGCTCGTCGCGGTCCACGAGAATCCGCAGGGCCTGCGGCCAGGCGCTGGCGAACGCCTTCGCCAGCTCCCCGCCGATGGCGCCGGCGGCGCCGGTTATCAATACGCGTTGCGGTGAAAATCCCATGGATACCCCCGTCGGTTACTCACTCTGCCTGTCCGGCCCACCGCCTTGCGGCGGCACAGCGAAAAGCACGGACCGGCATGCCCTGCGTGCCGCGTCGATGTCTTCCTGTCGAAGCTTCACATACCCCAGTCGCCGGGCCTTGAACAGCCCCACGAAGGCTCCCCAGAACAGCGCCATGGCCACGTCCGGCCGCAGCGAGGGGGAGAGATCACCACGCTGTTGGCCCGCGCGGACGAACTCACCGAGCGGGGCCAGCAGCGAGGCCTCCACGGCACGGCTTTCAGCGTCCAGGTAGCTGTCATGGTCCTGTAGCTCAAGAAACCGGAATGCCTCGGGACGCTCCTCGACAAAGGTCACCAGACGCTCCCAGATCCGGTCGAAAAGCACCGAGGCACTGAGGTTGGCGTCCAGGTCATCCAGCAACCGCGCGCGCAGCTCCCGCTTGGTCTCGCGGAATACCGCATTGACCAGGGATTCCTTGTTGTCAAAGTAGCGGTACAGGGTGCCGACCCCCACACCCGCCTCCCGTGCCACCGGAGGCACCGGCGTGCCGTGTACCCCCCGCTCGGCGAACACCCGAAGGGCCGCATCCAGGATGCGGCGACGCTTGTCCGCCTGTCCGGCGTTTTCCCCGGCTGCTTCACTCATCAGTGCCTGTCCCCGAATTTCGTGCCTGTCCTGATCCTCTCGCTCGCTGACCCGGCATCTGGTGTCTGTCCCAATCTGATTCGGTGCCTGTCTCGATTCCGTCGCATTCGGAATGAATATTCATTCCGAATGCTGGACCGAATCCCCGGGTCTGTCAACTGCTTCAGGCGGCGAAGGGCAGGTAATGAGAGGGCGAGAAACGAAAAAGGGCCGGGCGTCACGCCGCCCGGCCCTTTCGCGGGTGCTGCCGGAGAATTAGTCAGGTACGATCCGGCAGGCTTTCGGAAATTTCAACGACCAGTTTCGCGGCCTGTTCCTGGCGCTCCGGAGTCATCGCGTCACCGGCAATCTTGCCGCCCACGGCACCGGCGGCACCGCCCACGACCGCTCCACGGCCCCCGTCGGCCTGATGGCCCGCTGCGCCACCGCCCACGGCCCCCAGGAACTGGCCGGCCCGGCCACTGAGCCCGGCACCGGTGCGTGCACTGCCGGATGCCGACCAGACGATCGAGGCGTCCTCGGTGTCCACCATCTGGGCGCTCATGCTCATTGTCTCGCCATAGTTGGGCACGTTTACGAGCATCACGGTGTCCACATTGAGAATGCGTCCCAGTTCCGCTGCACCGCTGGCGCGGGTAACGTCCGACTGACCGAAGTTCTGCTCGTCCATCACCGCCTCAATCTGCGAGCGCTCAATCGGGCTGTACCCCTTGCGCATCAGCGACTGGTTGAACATGGCCGCAATCTGGTTCTGCGCCGCTTCCTGCCCTGCGGCACCTTCCACCGCCACCACGGCCACACGCTCGACGGCCGCGAAATCATAGTTCCGGTCATATTCCCCGCTGGCATCGGTGGACGCGCAGCCGCTCGCCAGCAACGCAACTACCAGGATCACCCCCAGCCTTTCAGCAATATTTCTCATGATATTCGACTCCCTGTATTTTCCTTCTTGAGGTGCCCCCTGCACCGGCATCGATACCGGAGTGGCGACAGCCCTTCCCCGGCAGACATTACTCCCGCCAATGAATCGCCGCAACCGCGTCCCTGCACCGAAATGTCACCCGCATTTACCCCACCCCCGGGCTTGCTTACACTCAGGCTCCCCGGAATCAAGGATGCCAAATAATGAAAAGGTTCGTGCTCGCGCTGATCGCACTGCTGCTCGCCTATCTTCTTTTCTGGCCCGTCCCCGTGGACCCGGTAGCCTGGGAAGCTCCGCAGGCGCCGGAACTTGAAGGGCCCTACGCCGTCAATGACCGTCTTGCCGCAGTGCAGCGGATCGCCGAAGGCGTGGGCACAGGGCCCGAAGATGTGATTGCCGATGAAGCGGGCAATCTCTACACGGGCTACGAAGACGGGCGTGTGGTCCAGTTGAATGCGCAGGGGGAGAGCCAGCGCCTGGTGGCCGACACCGGGGGGCGCCCGCTGGGACTGGTGTTCGACCAGGACGGCAATCTTCTTGTGGCCGACGGGTACAAGGGACTGCTGCGGATCAGCCAGGAAGGAGAAATCGAGGTGCTGGCCACCGGGGCGGAGGGCGTACCCTTCGGTTTCACCAACAACGTGGACGTGGCCGACGACGGCACCATCTACTTCAGCGATGCTTCCAGCAAGTTCGGCCCGGAACACAAGGCCCGGGACGACGTGATCGAGCATGGCGGACATGGCCGCCTGCTCAGCCATGACCCGCGCACGGGCCGGACCCGTGTTCTGCTCGACGGGCTGCAGTTTGCCAACGGGGTGGCGGTTGCGCCGGACCAGCGCTCCGTGCTGGTGGCGGAAACGGGGCGCTATACCATCATGCGTTACTGGCTGGAAGGCGAGCGCGCCGGAGAAAGTGAACTCTTCCGGGAGAACCTTCCCGGCCTGCCGGACAATCTGAGCAGCAACGGCGAGGACAGATTCTGGCTTGCGCTCTATGCACCACGCAATGCGGCCCTGGACGCCATGTCGGAATACCCCTTCCTGCGCAGAATGGCCTTCCGTCTGCCGGAGTTTCTTCAACCCCAGCCCGCGCCCCACGCCTTTGTGCTCGGGTTCTCCCCCGAGGGGGAAGTGACCCACAACCTGCAGCACAGGGGACCGGACAGTTATCACCCGATCACCACAGCGTTCGAAGCGCATGGCAAACTCTATCTGGGCAGTCTTCTTCGCTCCTCCATTGGCGTAATGGACCTTCCGGAGCCAACAGAATGAGCGTTGCCGGGATCGGCTGCCGGAATCCGGCTACGGAACTCCGCCGCGATGCTCCGAAGGGTTCCGTGAAAGCAGGCGTGTCTACCGCTGGTGGAAGCCCACAATGAGCGTCCGTACAGAAGCGTGGTTCGCGTGAACATCCTCTCGGGTCTGCGACTCCTGGCAGTTGCCCTGCTCTGGCCAGCGGCGGCCTGGCTGACGGTCGCCGGCGCGGAGCCGTTCCTGCATGACTGGGCCGGCGTGCTGGAGCTTGCCCTGCTGGCCACAGCCGCGTCGGGCGCCGTGATCGCCGCCTTCTTCTCGCAGTGGCGCATCACCGGAAGCTTTCTGCTGGTATTGCTTGCCTGGGCGGGGCTGCGCCTGCCCGGTACACCGGTATCCATGACCCTGCTTGCTGTCCTGGGCATCGGACTGCTGCCCTGGCTTCGCGAGCGCGGCATCAGCGGCATGCCCGTACTGCTTGCCGGCACCATTGTGCTGGTGTCGGGCAGCCTCTGGCTGCGCGGCGGCACACCCGTACAGGTGGTGGATGAACTGCTGCGGGCACCGCTCAACGTCGCTGGACTCGCGATCGAGCTGACCCCCCTTCTGGTGCTGGCTGGCCTGGCGGCCCTTGCGATTCGCCTGCTGGTACGGCAACGGGCCCCGGAGATGGCCCTGGGCGGGGCCTTGACCGCCATGTTCGCGATAACCCTGACCCCGGTCCCGGGCACACCAGCCCTGGCAGCGGCAATTGCTGCCAGCCTGGCGCTGTGGACCGGGCTGCTGATGCACGCCTGGCGTCTGGCCTACCTGGATGAGCTCACCGGACTGCCCAACCGCCGGGCGCTGGACGATCAGCTCAGCTCGCTGCCCGGGCGCTGGTGTCTCGCCATGCTGGATGTGGATCACTTCAAGAAGTTCAACGACCGCTGGGGACATGATACCGGCGAC
>SLJS01000004.1 GCA_007135015.1 Alcanivorax sp.
AGAGAAGGTTGGTCGAGATGCCCGGTTCCGCTCCGCTGATGTCCCTGCACAGCGCCTACACACGGCTGCCGGAAAGGCTTTTTGCCCGGGTGGAGCCCACCCCGGTGAGCGCGCCGGCACTGGTGCGACTGAATCGCCCTCTGGCCCTACAGCTGGGTCTGGACTCAGACATGCTGGAGAGCCCGGCCGGCGTGGAGGTGCTTTCGGGCAACCGGCTGCCGGAGAACTCGGAGCCCCTGGCCATGGCCTATGCCGGGCACCAGTTCGGGAACTTCGTTCCCAGCCTGGGCGACGGCCGGGCCATCCTGCTCGGGGAAGTGCGGGACCACTCCGGCATTCTGCGCGACCTGCAGCTCAAGGGCGCCGGGCGCACGCCGTTCTCGCGCATGGGTGACGGCCGGGCCGGTCTGCCTTCGGTCATGCGCGAGTATCTGGCCAGCGAGGCCATGGCGGGGCTCGGCATCCCCTCCCAGCGGGCGCTGGCGCTGACCACCACCGGTGAGCCGGTCTATCGGGAGGAAGTGGAACCCGGCGCCCTGCTCACCCGGGTGGCCAGTTCCCATGTGCGTTTTGGCACCTTCCAGTATTTTCTCTATCGCGGGGACCCGGAGGCGCTTCGCGCGCTGGCCGATCATGTGGTCGAGCGTCACTACCCGGATCTGTCCGAGCACCCGGACGGCAAGGCGCGCTGGCTGGCCCTGCTGGAGCGGGTCACGGCGCGCACCGCGGACCTGGTGGCCGACTGGATGCTTGTCGGCTTCATCCACGGGGTCATGAATACGGACAACATGTCCATTGTCGGCGAAACCATCGATTTCGGCCCCTTCGGCTTCATGGACAGCTACCACCCCGAAACCGTTTTCAGCTCCATTGATCAGGGCGGGCGCTATGCCTTCAACCAGCAGCCCGGCATCGCGGGCTGGAATCTGGCCCGCTTCGCCGAAACCCTGCTGCCGCTGATGAAGGAAGGCGAAGAAGGCGAGGATGAACTGGTGGAGTCGGCCCAGCAGGCATTGAAGGCCTTCGGCCCGCGTTTTTCCAGCCGCTACCAGGCAGGACTGCTGCGCAAGCTGGGTCTTGAGCGGGCCCGGGAAGGGGACCCGGAACTGGCCGGCGAGCTCCTTTCGCTGATGGCCCAACAGGGGGCGGACTACACCCTGGCGTTTCGCAGGCTGAGTGCATTGCGAGCCGGCGACACCGGCGAGGACGAGCCGCTGCGCGAACTCTTCGCCGAGCCGCGGGCGCTGGATGCCTGGCTGGAGCGCTGGCGGGCACGCCTCGAAGAGGAGTCCGCCGGCGACGCGGCGCGCCGTCGAGCCATGGAAGCGGTGAATCCCGCCTTTGTGCTGCGCAACCACCATGCCCAGCGGGTGATCGACGCCGCGGTGCGGGACCGGGATTTCGCCCCCTTCCACGAGCTGGTGGAGGTGCTGGGTTCGCCCTTCGAGGATCAGCCCGGGCGTGAACACTGGAGCCGCCCGCCCCGCCCGGAAGAAGTCGTGCCCTATACCACCTGCGGAACCTGACCTCCAGGAGTCTGCACCAAACCACTCCAGAACTCGTCGCAGAGCGCGCCAAGGACGCCAAGAACGCGAAGCGGCCAGGGGAACCCCCGGGACCCGGGACAGTATGCTTCCCTTGGCGTGCTTTGCGATCTTTGCGCGAGGCTCATGCTGTTGAAGGCTACGCTTGCTCATGCACTTCGCCTGATCTCGCCGCCGTCAGACGCACATCCCCGGTCGGCCGTAGTCCCTCGACGACCATCCGCGGCGCGAAGTACATGGCATTTGGTGCAGTATCCTGGCTAGCCCGGTCGTTATTGCACCTGTTCGCCAATCCAGTCCAGGAAGGGCTGATGCCCCTTCTCCACCTTGATGCCGACCACACAGGGGCAGTCATAGCTGTGCACTTCGCAGACCTTTTCCTTCAGCCGGTCGAATCCGGCCTCTGTGGTCTTGGCGATCAGCACCACTTCCTCATCGTGATTCACTTCGCCTTCCCACTCGAACACCGAGGTAATGGAAGGATAGATATTCACGCAGGCGGCGAGCCGGTCGCCGATCAGCGCATCGGCCACCCGACGTGCCTCCTCCTGCGAGCCGGCCGTGATGTAGGCGATCATCGCTGTCATGAGCCTTCTCCGTACTGGTTTTACTCTCCGGCGCCCGGACACGCCCGCTCAATGAATGCGAGGATGTCTTCCTGAACCGCCGGGTCGCCCGCCGCCGCGATATGAGGGCCCCGAAGCTCCATGAAATCTTTCGGCGGCGAGGCGGCCTCGTACAGGCGGCGCCCGTGCTCGAACGGGATGATCTCATCATCCCGGCTGTGCAGGATCAACAGGGGAGCGGGAATGTCATCAATCACCCGGTCGAGATCCCAGCGTCCGGGCAGAAGCAGCGCCATGGGCCACTGAAAGGGCCACAGCAGCCAGCTCCGTGACATCACATCCCGGGCAATGCGCGGAAAGCCGGTGAACGCCGCTTCCAGCATTACGCAGTCGAGTTTTCCATGGTTCTCCGACTCTCCGGCCACCCGCCCGCCCAGCGCTCCGCCCAGACTCTGGCCGAACAGGATCAATGGCCGCTCGCCAACCCGTTCCGAGCCGTGCAGCCAGTCGAGGCCATACTGCACATCCTCCAGAGCACCTGGCATGCGTGCACTGCCTTCGGACTTTCCATAGCCGCGATAATCGAGGAGGAATACATTGAAGCCACGCTCGGGAAGCCAGACTACATTCATCAGGTGCGTACTGACGTTCTGGGCATTGCCGTGAAGAAAGTAGACCGTCGCACGGGGCTCGCCCTCGGCGGGCAACCACCAGCCATGGAGGCCGGGGGCGCCCTCGCGCTCGAGGAATACATCCTCGTAGGCCAGCTCCTGGTGCTCGGGGGTCTGGTACCAGCGCTTTTCCGGGAAGAAGAACACGCCCGTGCAGCCCGACGACATCATCATCATGACAAGCACCGTGATTGAAAGCTTCAGTCGAAGAAGTAGCGCCATGAAAGTCTGAACTCTGTTTCACCACCATCATCGTCCCGCCAGCCCTGGTGCAGGACCTTTGCCCGCAGAGCATGGTTTCGAGCCAGCGGCACGTTGAGTGTCAAGTCACTCTGATGGCGGTATTCGTCATTGCTGAAATAGACGCCGCCGGTACCGGCGCCCCACTGAAACCCGCCAGCATAGTAGAGCACACCCGCGCGCACTCCGCCGCCGGCGCGCACAAGCGGCTCCCAGGCGCTATTGTTCTCCATGCGGGCCACGGCAAAGACATGGGGCTTGGCATTGCCCAACCGCCAGGCCAGGCCCGGGCCGCCCTGCAGCTGGCGCACCAGCCTGCGGCGTTCACCGGCCTGCCTGCGCTCAAGCCCACCGTGCACGAACCAGGAAACCGGTTTGAGAAAACGGTCCCTCGGAGCCAGCGACCGGATGCGCACCACATCGAGCTGCTCAAGCCGCGGGCGATGGCGCTCGTACTGGCGAATCCTCAGGTTCAGCCCTTCGATACCCGCGCCGCGAAAGAAGCCCGCATCCCGGTCCAGCCAATCATGGAAGGTCCAGCGGAACTGCGCTTCGCCAAAACCCGTATCCTCCCGGGCGCCTCCGGTGGCAGCCACCATTTTGGTCCCATGCCCCTGTTCAGGCGGTACGGGAGATTTGATCTCCGGCAGTTCCGGAGCGGGGTTCTCGTTGACGATGTGCAACAGGGCCAGATTCCTTTGCCGCATGTCGGCGTCTATATCATGACGACGATGGTGGTGGCGCAGGTACTGATAGGCAACACTGGCGGCAAGGTGCAGGGTTTCCGGCTCCAGTGCCCGGTACTCGGCCGTTTCAGCAAGGGCAGGGTCGTCGGCCAGCCTGCGCGCCAGTTTCTGCTCCGGAACATCGAGTTGTTCCAGACGGTGCCGCAACTCCACTGCCTTGGACGGACGGTATCGCCAGCCAGCGACCATGTCCGCGTCATACAGGGCGCGGACTGTGTTGACGGGAATCTCGGCAAACCGCCAGCCCTTGAGAAAGTCATTGCCCGGCCGGGCCACTTCCAGCAACTCCAGCAATCGAAATGAGCAGTTTTCGTCGAAAAAATAATAATCGAAGTTGATGTCCTGGAGCTCCCAGAGGTGCTCGAGCAGCCACCGCGTTTCCTCCGGCTCCAGGTTCAGCCGGTACTCCCAGATATCCCGGTTCTCCAGATGACCGTACTCCTGGATCTTCTGCGCGTAGGGAACAATGGAAAACTGCCCCGGATAACCACCGGCGAGCCCGCGATAGATGTAGAACAGGGAGTTGTCATCCGGGCGCACCTGGGCAGCAAAATTGATCGCCCAGGAAAGCCATTCGGACCCGTCATCGTCGTCGCTGTCGATACGCAACAGCGTATGGCCGAACATGGATGAGGGGCTGTTGAGGTAGGCTGCGGGGAAGACCATTACCACCCGGCTGCCCGGGATCATTTCCCGCCATTGCTGGTACTCGTCGCAATGAGCGAGCGGTTCGCGCTCGCTGTCCCAGCCGAGGCTCTCGGCCAGAAAACGGTACCGGGCCGGGAAACGGCAGCGCTCCGGGCTGTCCGGCGGCCGCAACGCCTTGATGGAAGCCCGCAGCTCCTGTTCGGGCCGGTACTTGCCCCGCGGGTGGAGGAAGAATGCTTCGTCTTCCACGTAACTGTGCCCACGCCCCCGGGTGGTCGCGCCCTGATTGACGTGCAGCAGCGCCTTCCAGCGCGGGTGCTCTGCCAGTTCCTTGAGGTCCGGTGCGTCGGCGAAGGAGACCGTCGGCATCAACAGCACAGCAATGAGAACCGGCAGGACAGCGCGCATTTTCACCAGAAGAAGCAGGATTCGGAAGAAGGGAAAAGCCGCCCCGACCAGGGGCCGGGGCGGCCGGAGGGGCTTACACGTAGGTTGCGAGTTTCTCGTCCTGCTCCATCAGCTCAGTGATCTTCTGCATCACTTCGCCAGCGGTGACTTCCTCGCCGGAAAACAGCTCGGAGAAGTTCGCGTGCATCACCTGCTTGAAGTGCCCCCGGTCTTCCGGAGCAATCCCCATGGACACGGACAGCGCGGTAAGCGCTTCACCGTCGCCGACAGCGGTGTCCTGAGCGACTTCTTCCATCATGCCCTGCATGGCAAACAGGCCGGAGCCGTGATATGCAAGCGGCACACTGGTATCACAGCCGTTTGTGCCCGAGGTCATGCCGAAGGTGGCATTACCGGAAGTGCCATCCACGATGGTCGCGGAAAGGTGCGCCGGCAGGCCGCTCTGTCCATCGAAGATCATGTTGCCCCAGCCACAACCGGGACCACCGGGAGCATTGGCCTGTGCGGTGACAGAAGCGCCCAGCAGTGCAGCGGCAAAGAATACCTTTTTCATAGATCTCTCCAGAGTTGTGTTGTGTCATCCTTGCTGCCACGCGGGAGCGTGGCAGGCACCAGTCCATCATAGACCAGCTTGTTGCTTGTGCAAGGGGTGATTTCAGCCGTTTCAGAGCAGGAATGTGACGGGTCCGTCATTGACCAGATGCACCTGCATGTCCGCGGCGAATTTGCCCGTGGCTACATGCAGCCCGCTGCCCCGCAGGCAGCTCAGAAAGTGATCAAACAGGTGCCGGCCCGCCTCCGGGGGCGCGGCGGACGAGAAACTCGGGCGCATGCCCTTGCGGGTGTCGGCGGCCAGGGTGAACTGCGAGACCGCCAGCACACCGCCACCGACATCGGTGACACTGCGGTTCATGCGCCCGTCCCCGTCGGGGAAGACCCGATAGCCCAGCGCGCGGCGTGCCAGCCGTTCCACCGCCGGCTCGTCATCGCCGTGCTCCACGCCGGCAAAAAGCAGAATCCCCGGCCCCTCCACGGCGCCGACAACCTGTCCTTCCACTTCCACCCGGGCCCCGTGGACCCGCTGCAACAACACCTTCATCAGCGCCCCCGCTGTCCATTACCTGGAGCAGAATATATCAGCTCCGCTGCATCTCCCGCCGCCGCCCGTGCTCCGGTATGCTGAACGAATGAATACATTGCGTCTTCCCGTCATGATCATCTCGCTGTCGCTGGCACTGCTGCTCGCCGGCTGCGAGAAACCGCCCCTCGAGGAAGCCATAACCGGCCAGATCCGGGACATGGCCGATGCGGTGGAGGGCCGCAGCGCGCGCGGCGTCAACCGGCATATTGCCGAACACTTCAGCCTGGATCACAGCGGCCACGAAATGAACCGGGAGGAAGCGCGACGCATGATGATGGCGATCTTCATGCGTCACCGGAACATCAGCGTGCGCCTTACCAATATCCGCGTGGAACCCGACCCGGGCAGCCAGCACCAGGCCCGGGCGCGCTTCAATGCGCTGGTCACCGGCGGCAGCGGCGGCATCCTCCCGGACACCGCACAACTCTACCGGGTGGACACGGACTGGGAACGGATCG
>SLJS01000299.1 GCA_007135015.1 Alcanivorax sp.
AAACCAGGGTGTCGCGGACCTTCCGGCGCGAGCAGCTGCAGGCGAAGTGCAGCGGCTGCGGGGTGGTCACCTCCGGAGGGGTTTCGTGGAACAGCCGGTGGAGCACTTCTTCCGGGCCCAGGTCCAGCATTTCCTCGGGGGTCAGGGTAGACGCCAGGGTGGTCAGGTGCTGCCAGGCGTTATCGTTGCCCTCGGCGGAGGCGACGCGCGCGGGCAGGCGCTGGAGCAGCATGCCCGCGGCCCGGCCATGACCACAGGCCAGCCGGACCTGCGAGGGCAACTGCTCGGACTGGCGGAAATAGCCCTCCAGACAGCCGGCCAGGTCCGGCGCCTCCAGCGGCACCATGCCCTGATAGGAACGGCCATTGCGTGGCTGAATGGTTATAGCCAGAACCCCCTGCCCGAGCAGCGCGGGCAGGTCCGGGCTCTCCAGGTCCCCGGTCAGTTCCCCATGGCGCACCAGCCCCCGCAGGCCGCCATCGTCCGTGGCTTCCGCCAGCAACAGACGGATGGGCCCGTCGCCCTGGGCCTGCAGGCTCAGCCGCCCCTCGAACTTGAGCGTGCCAGTGAGCAGGCCCACGGCCACCATCGACTCGCCGAGCAAATCGGCGGCGGGCAACGGATAGCCTCGCCCCTGAAGCACCGGGGCCAGGCTGGCCTCCAGGCGCAGGAATTCGCCGCGGATATCGGTGCCGGGGAAGAGAAAACGCTGACGGATATCCGTGGTAGCCATTGCCGAAGTTCCCTGGAAGCCTGCGGGGCGGCCATTCTAGCAGGCTGTTGAAGAACCCGTTGCGTACTCAGGCTTTCAGGCTGGCTCGCAATCGGGGCGTCCTTTTGAAGGCGGCTGTCCAACCGTCGAAAAAGGGCAACGATGAGTGCGGGCCAGTCTGAAAGCCCCGCAGGGCGAGGATATGGCTCCTGGAAGTGCTGCAAGATCCTTTCGGGATATCCTCGAAATGGGCCTATCGCTTCTGTTTCTTCCGGAAACGCTCCAGCTGCCGCCGTTCCCACTTGTTCGGCTTGTGGTCCGTCACCGGACGGCTGGCGCGCTCCAGGCGCCGCTGTTCCCGGGCCTTTTCCCTCCGGGCGAAGCTTTCCGGGTCTTCCTCATAGAGCTCTTGCGCATCGGCGGCGCTGCCGCGCTTTTCCGACAGGCCGGTGACCCGGACCTCCCACTCGTCCGGCCCCTTGCGCACGGTCACCGTCATCCCCTCGCGCACCGCCTTGCTCGGTTTGGTCCGTTGACCGTCCAGATGCACCTTGCCGCCCTCCACCGCCTGCTGCGCCAGACTGCGGGTCTTGTAAAAGCGCGCCGCCCAGAGCCACTTGTCGATGCGCGGTTCGCTCATGAGGCCTCGTCCGGCAGCAGCGTCTCGAAACGGTCGATGGCGGGAAAGGGCCTGGTGTGCTCCCGGGGCGGCAGGCTGGAATCCGGGTGAAGGATGCTCCACAGGTGGCCGATACCGTAATGCCGCGCCGAGGCCAGAACCGGCAGGGAATCATCCACCAGCAGGGTACGCGCCGGGTCGAACTCGTGTTCGCCGCGCAGCGTCTCCCAGAATGTCTGCTCCTCCTTGGCGGCGCGGTAGTCGTGACTGCAGACCAGATGACGGAAGTAACGCTCGATGCCGGTGCGCTCGGCCTTCAGGCGCACCACCTCGGGATGGGCGTTGGTCACCATGATGGGCTCGCGGCCGCTGTCGTGAAGCCCCTGCAGGAACCGCTCGGCGCCCGGTCGCCAGGCGATCCGGTGGGCCACGCCACGCTTGAGCGCGGCCACGTCCAGGTCCAGCTCCCCGGTCCAGAAGTCCAGGCAGTACCACTTGAGCGTGCCCTGGTGACTGTGCACCCACTCCCCGATCAGCCGATGGGCACGTTCCTCGGGAATGCCCCGGGCGAGGGCGTACTGCTCGGGCACATACTGCTGCCAGAAGAAGTTGTCGAAGGCCAGATCCAGCAGTGTGCCGTCCATGTCCAGCAGCACCGTGTCGATTTCGTTCCAGTCAATCATCACCTGTATACCGGGTCGCCGTTCCGGGGCGCGAACACTGTCGCAAGGCAGGGCAAAACGGGTAAGCTTGGGCCGCCCCACAGGGAGGCCATTATGGAACAAAAGCCGGAAATACTCGAAACCCGTCTGGTCACCAGCAGCAAGCTGTTCGGCATCGAGGAGCTGCGGGTGCGGTTCGCCAATGGCGCCGAGCGCACCTTCGAGCGGCTGCGCACACCGCCGCTGCCCGGCGTGATGCTCGTGCCCCTGCTCGACGACGACACCGTGGTGCTGATCCGCGAGTACGGCGCCGGACTGGAGGACTACCAGCTCACCCTGCCCAAGGGCACGGTCGAGCACGGCGAGGACTGGCGCGAGGCGGGCAACCGGGAACTCAAGGAAGAAGCCGGCTATGGTGCGCGCTCGCTGCAACTGCTCAAGCGCTTTTCCCTTTCTCCGGGCTACATGGGCCATCGCATCACCACGGTGCTGGCGGAGGATCTCTACGAAGAGAAAATCCCCGGCGACGAGCCCGAGGAGCTGGAGGTGGTCACCTGGAAGCTCTCGGAACTGGAACGGCTGGTCGAGCGCGAGGACGTCAGCGAAGCGCGGGTGATTGCCGCGCTCTACATGGCCCGGGAACACATCAGACAGAGAAACGCATGAACGAATCTGCTCTGCTGGAAGCCGTACGCGAAATTGCCGCCGAGGCCGGCGAAGCCATCCTGGACGTCTACAACGGCGAGGACTTCGCCGTGGAAACGAAGGACGACGACTCGCCGCTGACCCGGGCGGACATGGCCGCCCACCGGATCATCGTCGCGCGGCTGGAGGCGCTCACACCGGACATTCCGGTGCTCTCGGAAGAATCCGACGCGGTGGCCGCCGCCGAGCGGCGCGGCTGGTCGCGCTTCTGGCTGGTCGACCCGCTCGACGGCACCAAGGAGTTCATCAAGCGCAACGGCGAGTTCACCGTCAATATCGCCCTGATTGATGACCACAGGCCGGTGCTGGGCGTGGTCCATGTGCCGCCGACCGGAGTCACCTACCTGGGTGGCGTCGAAACCGGCGCTTTCCGCGAGGAGCAGGGTGAGCGCCGCGCCATAAGCGTGCGCCCGCGCCCGGCCAGCCCTGTGGTGCTGGTCGCCAGCCGCAGTCATGGCACCGACAAGCTGGCCGCCGTCGAAAACGCCATCACCTCCGAAATGGGCCCGGTGGAGCGCACCAGCATGGGCTCATCGCTGAAAATCTGCCTGGTGGCCGAAGGCGCCGCCGACATCTATCCGCGCCTGGCGCCCACCTGCGAATGGGACACCGCCGCCGCCCACGCCGTGGTGCGCGCCGCTGGCGGCTGGATCGTGGATACGGATTTCCGCGAGCTGACCTACAACCGCCGCGATGATCTGCTCAATCCCCATTTCCTGGTGCTGGGCACCGACCCGGAACGCTGGCGTTTCCTTGCGCCGGTGCTCGGCGACGCGTAGCGCTGCGCGGGGACTCCGCCACGGGTGCCGGCAATCCGCCCGGCCCTTGCCGGCGCACGCCTGTCCCCTTGCCGGAGCCGTCCGCCCCGAGCGCCGGGGCGGCCCCACAGTGAAATGTGTCACAATGCCGGCACGCGAATCATAAGCAACGCCGCCCCGGACCGGGCGGCGCTGCGTACACCGCCGGGGGTCCAATGAAACGATTGTCTGTCCTTCTGTTGCTGTGTCTCTGGTGGTTTCCCGCCGCGGCGACGATGGAAGTAAACCGGGCCGTGATCAACTTCCAGCTCGGCGAGGCACCCCGGGAGGACGTGACCGTCTACAACCGCGGTGACAGCCGACTGTTCGCGGAAGTGGAAGTGCTCGAGGTCCACAACCCGGGCACCGAGGACGAAGAAAGAGTGGTGGTGCGCGACCCGGAAAGCATCGGCCTGGTGGCCTCGCCCCGGCGCCTGACGGTGCCCGCTGGCGGACGCCGGCTCGTCCGGCTGGTGAATCTGGAAGGCCACGGCGACGAAGAACGGGTCTACCGGGTGAATATCCGTCCCGTGGAAGGGGATGTGGAAGCCGATGCCATGGGTGTGCGCATCCTGGTCGGCTATCAGTTGCTGGTATTCATTCCGCCGGCCGAGGCGCGGGTTGAGCTGGAAGCACAACGCAACGGCAGACAACTGGAGCTTCACAACGCGGGCAACGTCAATATCCGGCTTTTCGGGGGGCGTCAGTGCGAACCGGGCCAGACCGGAGACGACTGCGCGACGGTAAACAGCACCCGACTGTATCCGGGCAACCGCAGGGAAATCGAGCTGCCGCGGGATGCGCCCGTCGAGTTCCGGGTCCAGGCGGACGGCGAAACCCGCATGCGGCGATTTGACTGAGTGCCCGCGGGGGCCCGTACATGAACAGACTCTCCTGGCTGGTTTTGCTGGCACTTGTGGCGTCGCCGCTGGCGGCGCAGCAGAGCGCCCCGGACGCCGATGCCGCGTCCGCGCCGGCGCCTGACCAGGAGCAGGAGCCGGAGCAGGACAGCGAGGCCAGAGGTGACGGGCAGGACGAGACCGCCGAGGGCATACAGCGCCGCGGACTCCCCGAGGGTTTCGAGGAATGGGAGGAACCCCAGACCACGGCCGTGGACGTCTACTACGGCGGGCAGTACCGGCTGACCACCCTGGTGGAGTACACCCTGGAAGAGCTGCGCTTCCTGAACCCGGAAGAAGCCGCCCGGGCCGTGCCCACCGCCCGGGACCGGGAGGCACTGGCCGAGCACCTGTCCGGAACCCTCGACACCCATGGCGAGCTGGTCTGCGCCGGGCCCGACGACGCCGGCTGTGGTCTGCTGGAACCGGACAATGCCGGCATCATCTTTGACGAGACCCGTTTCCGGGTGGACGTCTTCGTTCATCCCTCGCTGCTGACCGAGCCCGCGCGCGAGCGCCAGTACCTGCCGCCGCCGGAACACTCCCGGACCACCCTGGTGCAGAATCTCTCCGCCACCCATTCGGCCAGCAGCGTCGCCGACAACCGCTTCAGCCTCTTCGGCCGGACCCGCCTGGGACGCGACAGCGGCCACGGCTTCGCCAACTGGGTCAGCACGGACCGCCAGTCCTTCAGCATGGACGAGGGGGGCTATCGCCATGATTTCCTCGACCACCAGGCCACGGTGGGCCTGTTCGAGCCCGGCGTGGACGCCCTGCGCGCACTGCGCCGCCAGCCCCTGCTGGGCGTGGGCGTGGCCCGCTCCATGAAGAGCCGCCGGGACCGGGACGCGGTCATCGCCAGCCCCATCGAGCTGTTCCTGCCCCAGCGCAGCCGGGTGGATATCTTTCGCGACGATCGGCTGGTGAGCTCCGGTTTCTACGAAGCGGGCAACCAGGAGATCAATACCGCCCGCCTGCCCGCCGGCGCCTACGAGGTGGATCTGGTCATCACCGACATGGATGGCAATGTGCGCACCGAGCGCCAGTTGTTCGTCAAGTCCACGGTCGTGGCACCGCCCGGCGAAGCCCTCTGGTTCGCCGATGCCGGTCGGGTGATGCAACGCAACCCGCGCGAAGCGGTCCCCGACCGGATCGACGAATACCTGGGCCGTGCCGGCTACCGCTGGCGCCAGCAGCAATGGCTGGGCCTGGGCGTGGCGGGGGCGGCCACCACCGAAGAGGGCCTGGGCGAAGCCTCCGCGCACTTCCTCTATCCGGGGCTGCAGGCGGGAGGGGAGATCTTTTCCAGCAGCGAGGGAGGCTGGGGCTACGGACTGCGCGGCACCGGGCGCTGGCGGGACCTGGTGGCCAGCCTGAGCATCCGGCGCACCCATGCTGACGATTTTCCGGACCCGGACGACGAGGACGGCGAGGCCCCCTATCGGCTGCTACCCACGGAACAGAGCCTGCGGACCCTGCAGTTGTCCCAGCGGCTGGGCGACGGGCAATTGCTCGCCACCGGCTCCGAGGCCCGGCGCCCCGGTGGCGAGCGAACCCGGCGTGCCAGCCTGCGCTATCGCCATACCCTGCGCCTCGGCGGCGGCCAGAGCCTGACCCTGAGCAGCGAAGTGGGCAGCAACGACGGCGACCGGAGGATCCTCGCCGGCGTCCAGTGGCGCATGCACCAGAACCACTGGACCCATTCCGCCAATCTGCAAGGGCGCGACAGCCGGGTGGAAGGGGAGGTGGACGGAGTCTCCGGCGGCGTGGCCACCAGCTGGCGCGACGGCGAACGATTTGTCGACGACGTGGAAGCAGGGCTGCGCGCAGACGCAGACCGGGAGCAGAACAGCCTGGGCGGTCATGTCCAGCACCGCTCCCAGTACGGCCGCGGACGCTTTAGCGCCAGCGCGGTGGACGGCCCGTCAAGCCGCCGCGCGCTGGCGTCATCGACCTA
>SLJS01000305.1 GCA_007135015.1 Alcanivorax sp.
CTGACCCGGCGCGCCGGCGAAGCCCTGCCGCCACAGCTGATGCTGGAAGACTGCCGTTCGCTTTCGCCGCAGCAGCCGCTGAGCCCCCGCAGCCTGGAGGCACTGACCCAGACCCTGGGCAACGGACGCCAGGCGCTGGTCTTCATCAACCGGCGCGGCTATGCCCCCATGCTGCTTTGCCAGGACTGCGGCTGGCAGGCGGAATGCCCGCGCTGCGACGTGCTGCTTACCTGGCACCGCAGCGACAACCACCTGCGCTGCCACCAGTGCGACAGCCGACGGCGGGTTCCCCCGCGCTGCCCGGACTGCGGCTCCCCCCATCTGCGCGATCTGGGCACCGGCACCGAGAAGCTCGAGGAACTGCTCACCCGCGAGTTTCCGGACCAGCGGATCATCCGCGTCGACCGGGACAGCACCCGACGCAAGGGCAGCATGGACCGGCACCTGAGCGCGGTGCATCAGGGCCACCCGGCCATTCTGGTGGGCACCCAGATGCTGGCCAAGGGGCACCATTTCCCGGCGCTCGACCTGGCGGTGATTCTGGATGCCGACACCGGCTTTCTCAGCGCCGATTTCCGCGGCCCGGAGCATGCCGCACAGCTGCTGCTGCAGGTGGCCGGACGCACCGGCCGAGGGAAATTTCCCGGCCAGGTGATCATCCAGACCCGCCACCCGGAACACCCGCTGCTGCAGCAACTGCTTGACGGCGACTACCACCGCCTGGCGGCCACGCTGCTCGAAAACCGGCGGGCGGCGGGCCTGCCGCCCTGGGGATATCTGGCCCTGGTGCGCACCGAATCCATGCACGCGGAACAGGGCATGACCTTCCTTGAGGAAGTGACGACAACACTGCCCGATGATCCCGCGGTCCAGCTGCTCGGCCCGGTGCCCGCGCCCATGGAAAGGCGCGCGGGCCGGTGGCGCCACCAGCTGCTGCTGCAGAGCCCGTCACGCAAGGCCCTGCAACGAAGCCTCCCCGGACTGCTGGACGCCCTGGAGAACCACCCGCTTTCCCGACGGTGCCGCTGGCACCTGGATGTGGACCCGGTGGAGATGTTGTAGCGCGCCCCTCCGGGGCGCGGTTGTCGGTTGTCAGTCGTCGGCGGTCGGAACAGGAATCCGTAGCAGGACGCTGCCTTTTCTGAGCACCGACCGCCGATCTCCGGCCACTGCGCCCCGAAGGGGCGCAACCTTGGGCAAAAACATCATTTTTCCCGTACAATCGCCGGCCTGCTCAGGACGCGTGCCCATGAAAGAACGTATCACTTCCCTTGTAGAACAGGCCCTGGCCGGGCTGCGCGAGCGCGGCGAGCTGCCCGACACCGCCCACCCGGAAGTGCAGATCGAGCGCACCCGGGACAAGAGCCACGGCGATTTCGCCACCAATGTGGCCATGGTGCTGGCCAAGCCCGCCGGCCGGAAGCCCCGGGAACTGGCCGAGCAGCTGGTCGCCGCCCTGCCCGAGGACCCGGCGGTGCGCAGCGTGGAGATTGCCGGGCCGGGCTTCATCAACTTCTTCCAGTCGCTGGAATGGCTCTCGGAGCAACTCGCAAGTGCCCTGGAAGGACAACGCCTGGGTGTCCCGCCCGCGGCCAGTCCGCAAAACGTGGTGGTGGACTACTCCTCGCCGAATCTGGCCAAGGAAATGCATGTGGGCCACCTGCGTTCGACCATTATCGGCGACGCCATTGCCCGCACCCTGGAGTTTCTGGGCCACCATGTAATACGCCAGAACCATGTGGGCGACTGGGGCACCCAGTTCGGCATGCTGCTGGCGCACCTGGAGGAGCAGCAGGACCAGGCCAGTCTGTCGGCAGAGCTTTCCGACCTGGAGGATTTCTACCGCGAAGCCAAGCGCAGCTTCGACGAAGATCCGGAGTTCGCCGATCGCTCGCGAGCGCTGGTGGTACGGCTACAGTCCGGCGACGAGTACTGCCTGCGGCTCTGGCGTCAGTTCCGGCGTATTTCACTGAGCCACTGCTTCCAGGTGTACCGCCGCCTGGGCGTGAGCCTGTCCGAAGAAGATGTTCGCGGCGAGAGCGCCTATAACGATGACCTTCCCCGGGTGGTCGAGGAGCTGGAGCAGGCCGGGCTGCTGACCGAAAGCGACGGCGCCCGCTGCGTATTCCTGGATGAGTTCCGCAACCGCGACGACGAACTGCTCCCGCTGATCGTGCAGAAGGCCGACGGCGGCTACCTCTACGCCACCACGGATCTGGCCGCGCTGCGTTATCGCCAGCACGAACTGGCCGCCGAGCGTGTTCTCTATCTGGTGGACCAGCGCCAGAACCTGCATTTTCGACAGGTCTTCGCCGTGGCCCGCAAGGCGGGTTTCGTGGAGGCAGACACGGAACTGGCCCACCTGGGGTTCGGCACCATGAACGGCCCCGACGGTCGCCCCTTCAAGACCCGCAGCGGCAAGACAGTAAAACTCGGCGACCTGCTGGATGAAGCCGAGGACCGTGCACTGGCGCTGGTACGCGAGAAAAACCCGGACATCAGCGACGAAGAGCTGGCCGAGATCGCCCGGGTGGTAGGCGTCGGCGCGGTCAAGTACGCGGACCTGAACAAGCACCGCACCAGCGATTACACCTTTGACCTGGACCAGATGCTCAGCTTCGAGGGCAACACTGCACCCTACCTGCTCTATGCGCGCACCCGGGTGGCCAGCATCTTCCGCAAGGCCGGCGTGCGGCCAGAGGACATCACCGGCACCATCCGGCTCGAATTCGAGCCGGAGCAGGACCTGGCCGCCAGGCTGGTACAATTCCCCGAAGTGCTCGAACAGGTGGCCGAACGGGGCCTGCCGCATCTGCTGTGCAACTACCTGTTTGATATCGCCGTGCTGTTTTCATCCTTTTATGAAAACTGCCCGATACTGGGTGGCGAAGACGAATCTCTGCGAGACAGCCGCCTGCTGCTGGCCCGCCTGACCGCCGAGACACTGGAACAGGGAATGACACTGCTGGGTATTGAAACCCTGGAGCGCATGTAATGGCACGCAAGAATTCACGAGGTGCAAGCCCGGTCACCTCCCGCAGGCAGGTGCCGGGCTGGGTATGGCTTTTCACCGGCGTGGTGACGGGACTGTTCGTGGCGTTTCTGGTGCACCTTGCCAGCATCCCGCCCCGGGAAGACCCGGGCGGCGTACAGATGCCCACCGCGGCGACGGAAGACGCGGAAGAGGAAGGGAGCGGGCCCCGTTTCGACTTCTACGCAGTATTGCCGCAAATGGAAGTGATCCTGCCCAAGCGGGACCGGGACGACGACGCAAGCGAACAGACACCGGCGCCGCGCACACCCGGTGACCGGGGCACCGAGCTCGCCGACGGCGAAAGCTACATGCTTCAGGCGGGCAGCTTTCGCAACGAGGCAGACGCCGACCGCAGACGGGCGAAGCTGATCCTGGAAGGCTTCGAGGTGAAGGTCCAGCGCGTCAAGCTGGACACCGGCGACACCTGGCACCGGGTGATGATCGGCCCCTATACGGACACCCGGACGCTGCACGAGGCCCAGGACCAGTTGGCCGAGGGCGGCATTGAAGTGCTGCCGATCCGGGCGCGCAGCCCGGAAGGCTGAGCCGGGTCACACCGCCGGCCTTGAATCCGCATCGACCCGGCCCCAGATACCAGTACCCACGCCAGTCGGGAGCTTCCATGGAACAGTATCGCGGCACCACCATTGTTTCGGTACGCCGGGGCCGGAATGTGGCCATTGGCGGCGACGGCCAGGTCACCCTGGGCAATACCGTCATGAAGGGCAACGCGCGCAAGGTGCGCCGCCTGCACCATGACCGGGTGATCGCCGGTTTCGCCGGCGGCACCGCCGACGCCTTTACCCTGTTCGAACGTTTCGAGGCACAGCTGGAAAAGTACAGCGGCCAGCTGGTGCGCGCCGCCGTGGAACTGGCGAAGGACTGGCGCACCGACCGGGCCCTGCGCCGGCTGGAGGCGCTGCTGGCGGTGGCGGACCGGGACAATTCGCTGATCATCACCGGCAACGGCGACGTGATCGAGCCCGAAGAGGGGCTGATCGCCATCGGCTCCGGCGGCCCCTATGCGCAGGCATCGGCCACCGCCCTGCTGCACAACACCGAGCTTTCGGCTCGCGAGATCGTGGAAAAGAGCCTGGGCATCGCCGCGGACATCTGCATCTATACCAACCGCAATCTGGCTGTTGAGGAACTGGAAGAGTAATCATGGCTGCACTGACCCCCCGGGAAATCGTCTCCGAGCTCAACCGCCACATCATCGGGCAGGAAAACGCCAAGAAATCGGTGGCGCTGGCCCTGCGCAACCGCTGGCGGCGCATGCAGCTCGACGAGGACCTGCGCAACGAGGTCGCCCCCAAGAACATTCTGATGATCGGCCCCACCGGTGTGGGCAAGACCGAGATCGCCCGCCGGCTGGCCCGGCTCGCCGATGCCCCCTTCATCAAGGTGGAAGCCACCAAATTCACCGAGGTGGGCTATGTGGGCCGGGATGTGGAATCCATCATCCGCGACCTGATGGAAACCGCCATCAAGATGCTGCGCGAGAAGGAAATGGCGCGCCAGCAGCACCATGCCGAGCTCGCCGCCGAGGAGCGCATCCTGGATGCGCTGCTGCCGCCGGCCCGCGGCGACGAAACCGATTCGGAAAACAGCACCCGCCAGGTATTCCGCAAGAAGCTGCGTGAAGGCGAGCTGGACGACCGGGAGATCGAGGTGGATCTGGCCAATCAGGGCATGGGTGTCGAGATCATGACACCGCCCGGAATGGAAGAGATGACCAGCCAGCTCCAGCAGATGTTCTCGCGCCTGGGCGGAGAAAAACGCCGCCCGCGCAAGCTCAAGGTCCGCGATGCCTGGCGCCTGGTACGCGACGAGGAGGCGGCCAAGCTGGTCAACGAGGAAGAGATCAAGACCCGGGCACTGGACCTGGTGGAGAACAACGGCATTGTCTTTCTCGACGAAATCGACAAGGTGGCCCGGGGCCACGAGAACACCAGCGGCGGCGACGTCAGCCGCGAGGGTGTGCAGCGCGACCTGCTACCGCTGATCGAGGGCTGCACCGTGAGCACCAAGCACGGCATGGTGCGCACCGACCATATTCTCTTTATTGCCTCCGGCGCCTTTCACCTGTCGAAGCCTTCCGACCTGATCCCGGAGATGCAGGGCCGCCTGCCGATCCGGGTGGAACTCGACGCCCTCAGCCCGGAGGAGTTCGAGCGCATTCTCACCGAGCCCACCGCATCACTGACCGAGCAGTATCGCGCCCTGCTGGCCACCGAAGGGCTGAACCTGGAGTTCGCCCCGGACTGCATCCGGCGCATCGCCGAGGTGGCCTGGCAGGTCAACGAACGCACCGAGAATATCGGCGCGCGCCGGCTTCACACCGTGCTTGAGCGCCTGCTTGAGGAGATCAGCTACGACGCCGACGGCCTGGCCACGCAGTACCACGACAAGCCTCTGGTACTCGACGCCGAGGCGGTGGACCGTTATCTCGGGGATCTGGCCACGGACGAGGATCTGAGCCGCTATATTCTTTAATTGCGCTACGAGCTACGAGCTGCGGGCTTCGGGTAGCCGGCATCAGGTGGGGTCGCCGTGGCGTGGCAGCTCCGGGATCAGCGCATATTCCTCCGGTCTCGCCAGGGCCGCCAGCAGGATGCGCAGGATTATGCGCCGACGGCGCGCCAGCGCCCGGTCCGTGATCTCCTCGTGCTCGAACAGTGACGCGCCGGCGCGCTCCACCGCACTGACCAACACCTCCAGGAACAGCGGATCAATATCCTCGATCCCGGCCTCGCGGGTCTGCGCCAGGAATAGCTCCAGCAGCCGGTCGATCACCCACTGCCGCGCCTCGCCCACCGGCGAAGCGGGGTGGTGGATCTCGCTATACAGCACGCGCACCAGCGGCCCCGTGTCGCGCCCCCACTCCAGATAGGCATCAGCGACCGCCTCCAGTCGTTCCACCGGGGTGTTCGCCCCGCCCAGACGCTCCAGGGTGCGCACAAACAGACGCTCGTTGGCACGCCAGACCACGGCCTTGAGCACCTCGTGCTTGTTGGCGAACAGCTTGTAGAAGGTGGGCCGGGAAATGCCTGCTTCGCTGATAATCAGGGCGACGCTGGTGGCATCGTAACCGTGCCGTCCATGGACCCGGGCCGCCGCATCCATCAGGGCGGCACGCGCCTGCTCGATATCCTCCGCGCTGGCCCGCGGCCGTCCGCGGCCCCTGCCCGCTGCACCCGTCATGATCACTCTCTCCATTCGGCGCCCCGGCCTAAGGACCTGCGGGCGGCCTCCGGATGCGGCACTGGCTTAGGAGTTGTCACAAATTGTCATGTCCACGTGC
>SLJS01000245.1 GCA_007135015.1 Alcanivorax sp.
CTTCGGCCGCTCTCCCCACCCCGACCCTCCCCCTCACGGGGGAGGGAGCTTCTTTGTTCGGTCGTCGAGGGTTTTTACGACACCCTCCTTGCGGGAGAGGGGCAGGGAGAGGGGAGGAAGTACGGGAAAGCCTTTCTGGAACTGACCAGCGTCCCGCAACAGCCAAACAATGTGCCCGCAGCCCGCAGCTAGAATATCTGGATATTCTGCGCCGCCGGCAGCGGCTTGCCTTCCTCCAGGGGACGTTCATCCAGATTGAAGACCACCCTGGGGTGGCGTCGGCTCTCAATGGCCTCGATCACGTCGTCGTTGGCGCGATTGGCGAAGAAGTGGGCCACCTGCCACTGGTCCGTCTCCCAGATGTGCTCGGGGATCTGGCGCATGAAGGAGATGCGCCCGGTTTCCCTTTCCGCGTCGAAGCTGTGGGCCACGCCCACGAACACATTGTTGCCGCCCAGGTTGAGCTGCTCCGGGTTGGGCAGCCCCGGCACCATGAAACCGTCGATGTACTGGTCGGCGGTCTCGCGAAGCTCCCGGGAGACATTGTTGAAACCCAGTACATCCACGCGGATGCCGCGGTCCTGCAGGGCGCCGACCACCTTGGCCATGTCGCCGTCACCGGTGCACAGCAGTACCCGGTCCAGTTTCTGTGTCTGCAGCAGCATGTCCACCGCCATGTCCAGGTCCGCATTGGACTTGGGATGTTCATTGCCTTCGTCGTCACGCTGCCATTTCACCGCCTTGATCACCACCTTGAAACCGGTGCGGCGCAGGGCCTCGTGATAGCCCCGGTTCTTGTCCCGGTAGATCGTATCCTGTTCCGCGCGGCGGGTATCGAAGGCGATATAGGTGTTCATGCGCACGGGCATGGCTCCGTCCCGCGTGGCCAGGTTGCGCAGGACGTTGTAGTCCATGCCGAAACCACCGTTGGACTGAATGTTGGAGCCATCAACAAAAATGCCTACACGTTTCATTTTTACTCCCGTACTCCGAGGGCCACTTCCCGGCCGGGACCGGGAGGGCATATTTTACCATGATATCAAACTGATATTATGTTTCGGTCCGGCCTTTTCCGGCGGAGCACCCGGGCGCCGGTACGACGTATCCGGCGCACATGGCGGTCCCCTGGGACCCCGGCAGGACCGGCGGGATCGTTCCGTGAGGGCCGTGAAAACGCCGCGCGGCGCCCGGGACGGTGCGTCAGCCGCCGGACTGCGGTCCGCGCAGTTGCCGGGCAAGACTTTCGGCGGCCAGCTCTGCGGCGTCTTCGAAGGGCGAAAGCAGCTGGTCCGGTTTCAGCCTTTCGAGCCCCTCCTGGTCACCGCTGCTTCGCGAGGTCATGATCAGGCGCCCGCCCTGGTGGTGCGTGCGCAGCACCTGTGACAGCGCGCGGTTCACCGGTTCATCGGGTACCGTGCTGACCACCAGCGGGCCGTGCGCCAGGGGCAGCAGCGAGGGGAATTCCGGATCCTCGGCATCCCCGTAGCAGGCGTTCAGGCCGCGCGCCCGGGCATGATTGACCACATCCGGATCAAAATCCACCCCCAGCACCCGGATGCCGCGCCGATGCAGGTCAAGGGCCAGCGTGCCTCCGTAACGGCCCAGGCCGAAGACGATTACCTCGGGGAGCGGGCCTGACTCGGCGGCCGGAATGCCGTCCTCCCGGTGCGGGATATGGCGCTCGAAGACGCCCAGCCAGGGGGCGAGCCGTTCGTAGATGGGGTGAGAGTAGAGGATCAGGTAGGTCGACAGCGTGATGGTGATCAGCCCCACCAGCGTCACCAGCCCCAGGGTTTCCTGGTCCAGATGCCCCAGGCTCATGCCCAGCGCCGCGAGAATCAGTGAGAACTCGCTGATCTGCGCCACCGTCAGCCCGGCAAGAAAGCCGGTGCGGCGCCGATAGCCCATCAGGCCCATGATGATCAGCACGATCAGCGGGTTGCCGATCAGCACGAACAGCGACAATACGATGGCCGGGGCAACCTGTTCGCCGAGCAGGCCGATTTCCAGCTGTGCGCCCAGATGGATGAAGAAGAACAGCAGCAGGAAGTCACGGATGACGACCAGGCGTGCGCCGAGCACATCCCGGTAACCACTGGAGGCCAGTGCCACCCCGGCGAGAAAGGCGCCCACTTCCTTGCTGAAACCGAGTACGTCGCCCGTCGCGGCCAGCGCCACGGCCCAGGCGATGGCAAACAGCGACAGCAGCTCCCTGTTGCGGGCGAGGCGCTCGAGAAGCGGCGGCAAAAGCCACCGCATGGCCACCGCGATGAATACCAGCATGCCCGCACCCGCGAGCAGCACCCATATCACCTCGCGCCACAGGGCGGCATCACCGTCCTGACCGGCGCCGAAGGCCGACAGGCCGATCATCACCAGTACCACCACGATATCCTGGACGATCAGAAAGCCCACGGCGATACGGCCGTGGAGCGCGTCGATCTCGTGCTTGTCGGTGAGCAGCTTGACGATGATGATGGTGCTGGAAAATGTCAGCGCTACCGCCACATAGAGTGCGTGAACCGGGGTCATTCCCAGCGCCAGGGCAATGAAGAAACCCACCACCGAGGTGAAGGTCACCTGGCCCAGGCCGGTGGCCAGCGCCACAGGCCCCATGGTGCGGATCAGCGACAGATCCAGCTTCAGCCCCACCACGAACAGCAGCAGGGCAATGCCCAGCTCCGCCAGGACCGGAACGATCTCCGTTTCGTCCACCATGCCCAGTACCGAAGGCCCGGCAATGATGCCCACGGCAATGAAGGCGACGATCAGGGGTTGACGCAACACCAGGGCCAGTCCGCCCAGGGCGGTAGCCATGGCCATCAGTGTGGCGATCTCGACAAATACGGAATCCAAGAGCAATCCCCCCGGTTCGCAAAAGTGCCTAGTGTAGCATCGCCGGCAACAAGCCGAAGCCGCAAAGCGGCAGGCGAGCGCCTTGGCGCACTATCCGGATCAGGTCGCGTAGCCCATCCGGTTGAACCAGGCCAGCACCCATACCAGTGCCACCAGTCCGAATACCGGGAAGGCGAACATCACATTCACCTGAATGGTGCCGACCACCAGTCCGAGAATCCCGCCGAGCACCTGGATTACCACCAGGTTCCCGCCGGTATTGTCCAGGATCATCTTCTCCAGCTCGTCGGTGTCCAGGCGCATCACCTGTTCCTCGACCAGCGCGGTGACATCCACTCGGCGCACCAGCTTGCCGATGTTGTCCTTGATCAGCGCCTGCCCCTCGGCGGAGTTGACCCAGTCGGACAGCCAGCGCTTGCCGCGCTCCATGATGGTGGAAATGTATTCGTCGATCTGGTCCCAGTTGCGCTCGTCGGCGAGATAACGCTGCAGTGCCTCGATGGCCCGGGGCAGCCATTCGTCCCGGGCATAACCGCTGAGCTGCTCCAGCCAGCCCTCGATGCGGTTCTCGATCAGCTCCCGGGTCTCCGGCGAGTCCAGACGCTCCTGGAACTGTTCGATAAGAATGTCGACCACACCAATGAACTGCTCGCGGGTTTCCGGGTCATTGACGAAGCGCTCAAGCATATCCTGGATGGCGCGTACATCGAACGACGCCATGGTCTTGATCTGCTTGCCCACGCGGCCCATGGCCTTCTTGCGTGCGAGATAGGTGTCAATCGCCTCATCCAGCGCGGCCGCCAGTCGCGGCAGCTCTTCAAGCAGGGCGTGGCGGATGTATTCCGCTGCCTGACGCCGGTTTGTCTCGTCCGCGAGTGTGCGTCCGAGCCGTTCGCGCAGCGGCTGCCAGCCTTCGGCGACCACTTCCGGTCGGCGCACCAGAGCCTTGAGCTGCTGTTCGGAGAAGTCGAAGGCCCACATCAGCGCTTCGGGTCCACGTTCGTGGAGAAAGCCTGCAATCCGGCTGTTGAGCCGCTGGCGAAATTCCGGGTCCTGCAGCGCCTCGTCAATCCATTCCTCCAGCTGGCGGGTTCCGTGCTCGACCAGGTTCCGTTCGGTAATGTATTGCATGATGATTTCCGGCGAGAGCAGTTGCGTCTGCACGCTCTCTCCCAGCCGGGTTGCAATCAGGTGCTTGTTCTTCGGCACCAGACCCGACCATCCCAGCACGCTGCCCTGCTTGGGCTGGAAAAGCATCTTGAGCGCAAGAAAGTTGGTGAAGTAGCCGACCACGCCGGCCATGCAGAGAATCAGTGCCCCGTTCAGCCAGGGGTTTTCGTCACCGAAGGCAAGTTGAAGTGTTACCAGCAGCGCGGCGCTGCCCAGCAGCGTCCGGCGGAACCACAGGTCCACCCGGTTGATGTCCAGCTCCATGTAACCTCCACCCTTGTGTCGATGTCCCAATACTCGCATATCTGATCGAATCTTGAAGCGAAGTTCGCGGCTGCTGGCGCGGTGTCGCCCAGTCCCGCACAATGGCGGTGACCGATGGCACCGGAGAGCGTGAATGTTTCGCCGCACCAAGATCGTGGCCACCCTGGGGCCGGCCTCATCCAGTACCGAAATGCTGGGGACGTTGATTGATGCCGGCGTGAATGTTTTCCGGCTGAACTTCTCTCACGGCGAAGAAAACGACCGGCGGGAGCTTGTGGAAAGGGTGCGCCGGCTTGCCGAGCAGCGTAACAGCAGTGTGGCTGTGCTTGCAGACCTGCAGGGCCCGAAGATTCGCATCGCGGGGTTTCGCCAGGGTCCGGTCCTGTTGCGCTCCGGTCACCCATTTCGCCTGGATACAGGGCTCGGCGAACATGATGGAGACGAGCACGCCGTGGGTGTGGCCTATCCGCAACTGGTGGAGGACTGCAGTGCCGGCGATATCCTGCTGCTTGATGACGGTTTTATCGAGCTTGAAGTGGTGTCGGTGGAGTCCGGGGCGGTCCATTGTCGTGTTGTCAGCGGCGGTACGCTCTCCGATCACAAGGGGCTGAACCGGCGCGGCGGCGGACTGTCCGCGCCGGCGCTGACGGAAAAGGACCGCGAGGATATCGTTGGCGCGGTAGAAATGGACGTGGATTATCTGGCCCTGTCCTTCCCCCGTGATGCCGCCGACGTGAATGAAGCCCGGGAACTGTACCGGCGCGCCGGCGGTCGCGGCGGACTGGTGGCCAAGATCGAGCGCGCCGAGGCAGTGGCCGAGGAGCGCACCCTGGATGGAATCATTCGTGCCGCCGACGGCGTCATGGTCGCCCGGGGCGATCTGGCCGTGGAGATTGGCGATGCGGAGCTTGTTGGTGTCCAGAAGCACATTATTCGCCGTGCCCGGGAGCTGGACAGTTTCGTGATCACCGCCACCCAGATGATGGAGTCCATGACCCACAGCCGTCAGCCCACCCGGGCGGAAGTCTCGGACGTGGCCAATGCCGTGCTCGATGGCACCGACGCGGTCATGCTCTCGGCCGAAACCGCCGTGGGGAAGTATCCCGAAGACACGGTGCGCGCCATGGACCGGATCATTCTGGGCGCCGAGCGCGCCTACCAGAATCGCTCCGTGCGTGAACGGCCCCGGGAGCCGTTCGAGCGCGTGGACGAGTCCGTGGCGGTGGCGGCCATGTTCGTCGCCAACCACCTGCGGGGCGTGCGTGCCATTATCTCCATGACCGAAAGCGGCAGTACGCCGCTGATGATGTCCCGGGAACGCTCGGGTATTCCGGTATTCGCCTTCACGCCCCATGCCCACACGCGTCGTCGTGTGGCGATCTATCGTGGCGTCTATACCGTGGCGTTCGACAGTGAGGACTACCCGAACGCAGAAGTGAACCAGAAGGCGGTGGCAATGCTCGTCACCCGCGGCGTGGTGGAAGAGGGTGACCGCCTGGTGATTACCAAGGGCGATTATGTCCGTGCCCACGGCGGCACCAACGCCATGAAGGTGGTACAGGTGGGCGAGTCCATTCACTGACCCGAGAAAGCGGTCGGTCGTCAGTAGTCAGTGGTCAGACAGAAATCACGCCCTTCCCGGATCAATGCCTTGACGGATACAGAATGGTCCCTCTCCCCTTGCGGAGGGTGTAGCAAAGGATCTCATGGCACCCGTAGGAGCGCTGTTTGCAGCGCGAATAGCCAGGATTCCACCACGGCCTGGCTGGAGGGCCCCCTCTCCCCGCCGTGGGAGAGGGACAGGGAGAGGGGGACCGAATTACGGGAAAGCATCAAGCAGTGCGGCTTGCGTAGCCTTCCCCCTCTCCCCAACCTCTCTCCCGCCAGGAGGGTGTCGTAAAAGCCTTGTTCATTGCTGCAGCATTTGCGACTGGAAGCCTCCCCCCGCGAAGGGGGGCGGAGGCGGAAACAAGGTCCGTCCCAATGGACGGACCGCCGCCGGAGCGAGCCGAGCTCTGCGAGGCTCC
>SLJS01000064.1 GCA_007135015.1 Alcanivorax sp.
GGTTGGGGAGAGGGGGAAGGCTACGCAAGCCGCACTGCTTGATGCTTTCCCGTAATTCTCTCCCCCTCTCCCTGTCCCTCTCCCACGGCGGGGAGAGGGGACCCTCCAGCAAGGCCGCGAAACCCTGGATTCCGGGACGGTGCCAGGTTCTTCGCGCCCCAGGGTGCGCTCCCACAAACCTTCTACGACACCCTCACGAGGGGAGCGGGGATCATTTCTCTCACCCATGGTGCCATCCCGACCACCGACCACCGACCACCGACCACCGACCACCGACCACCGACCACCGACCACCGATCGCGGCGCCCCTCCGGGGCGCCCCAAGTTGACCCCTTGTCATGCCGGTGAAAGAATCCGCCGGGCATGGACAATGGAGCCCGCCGGGCGGGGGAGAGACTCGATGGCAATCTGGGTGGCGGTGGTGCTGGGTATCGTGCAGGGGCTGTTCATGTTTCTGCCGGTCAGCTCCACCGCGCACATGGTGCTCACGCAGCACTGGCTTATCGAGCGGGGTGAGGAGTTGCCCGCGCCGGAAAGTCCGGAGATGATCCTTTTCTATCTCGTGGTGCACGTGGGCACGGTGGTCTCCATTCTGGTGGTCTTCTGGCCCTCCCTGCGGCCCTTTTGCCGGCAGGTCTGGCAGGGTGCGCTGGCCTGGGCGGGCAGTCCGGGGGGCGCTCTGCCGCTGTACCTTCGGCTGTTCCTGCTGGGCATGTTCTCGGTGCTGGTCACCGGGGTGCTGGGGCTGACGTTGCGTGCCTGGTTCTATCATATCTTCGCCACACCCGCGCTGGTGGCGGTGAACCTGACTCTCACCGGCGTGCTGCTCTGGTGGACGGACCGGCTCTCCCGGCGCCGACGCGGGCTGCGCGGCATCAATCTGCCGGTGGCCGGCACCATCGGGGTGGCGCAGGGGCTGGCGCTGATGCCCGGGCTCAGCCGCAGTGCGCTGACCATTATCGCGGCGCTGGGTACGGGCCTGAAGCGGCGCTGGGCCGCGGAGTACAGTTTCTTTCTGGCCATTCCCACCATCCTGGCGGCCACGGCGGTGCAGTCCCGGGATGTGTTCGGTGCCGGAGGGCTGCTTGAAGTGGGCCTGGATGCGCTGGCAGCCGGGTTTGTCATCGCCGCGCTGGTGGGCATCGTTGCGCTGAAGATTGTGCTCGGACTGCTCTACCGGGCGAAGCTCAAGGTGTTTTCCGTCTATGTCTGGGCTCTGGCCCTGGCAATCCTGTTGGGCGTGGTCAGTCCCGGGTACTGAAGTACGGTCCGTGCCTGCCTCCACATGAGCGGTTCGCCGGCCCCCCTCCCTTGAATTTTTTTCTTCCTGCCATAAACCAATTCTGTAAATGGCGGTTTTACTGCCCTGTCTATCGGCCCGTTACCCGGGACGGTGCCTGTCTTCCGGGTACAGCGGATAAGGAGGAAATTCATGGCCAGAAAGAACATATTCGTGTTCGGCCTGACGGACTTCAATCTGCAGATGCTCAAGCGGATCCACGGTGCCGAACAACTGGAATTTCACAAGCTGCTGGACCGTTCCGAGCTGGTCGAGCGCATGCATTATCCGGTCGAGGAAATCCTCGAGCACGCCAGGGAACGGCTGCGCGGTTTCGACGGTTCCGTGGACGGCATGATCCATTATATCGATTTCCCGGTGAGCACCATGGTGCCCATTCTCGCGCGCGAGTTCGGGCTGCCGTCGGCGCCGCTGGAGGCGGTGCTGCGCTGTGAACACAAGTACTGGAGCCGGCTGGAGCAGGCACGGTCGGTGCCGGAGTACATACCGCCGTTCGCCGCCTTCGATCCCTTTGATGACCACGCCCTGGAGCGCCTGGAAAGGGAGGTGGGCTATCCATTCTGGATCAAGCCGGTGAAGTCCTTTTCCTCCTATCTCGGTTTCCGGGTGAACTCCGCGAAGGACTTTCGCCAGGGGATCCAGCGCATTCGCGCCGAGATCTCCCGGTTCGCCGAACCATTTGACTACCTGCTCGACCAGGTGGAACTGCCGAAGGAGATCCGGGGCATCGGCGGAGGCTATTGCATTGCCGAGGGCATTATCGGTGGCCGCCAGTGCACCCTGGAAGGCTATGGCTACAACGGAGAGATTCATATCTACGGGGATGTGGACTCCATTCGCCATGCCAACGAGTCCTCGTTCGGCCGGTACCAGTATCCCTCCGCGCTGCCTCGGGAGGTGCTTGACGAGATGGGCGAAGTCGCCCGCCGCTACATGAAGCATGTGGGCTACGACAATGCGCCGTTCAATATCGAGTTCTTTTGGGATGCGCAGCGGGAGAAAATCTGGCTGCTGGAGGTCAACACCCGTATTTCCGAGTCCCATTGCGACCTGTTCGAGAAGGTCGACGGTTATTCAAGCCACGAAGTGGCAGTGGATCTGGCGCTCGGCAGGGAGCCGTCCTTCCGGCATGGTGAGGGTGAGTATCCCATGGCCGGGAAATTCTTCGTGCGCACCTACACCAATGCGCGGGTGCAGCGCGTGCCATCGGAAATCGAGGTGCGCGCCCTCGAGGAACGGGTTCCCGGCGCCACGATCCAGATCCTCGCGCAAGAGGGCGGCGAGTTGGCCGACATGATGGATCAGGACAGTTACACCTTCTGTCTGGCGTTGGTATTCATCGGCGGAAAGGACCAGGAGGAGCTTCTGGAGAAATACCGGCAGGTCAGCGAAGGCCTGGATTTCCGTCTGGCCGAAATCGCGGCCTGATGCCGCCGGCTGCCATCGCGTGGCGGGCCGCGCCCGTCACTGCGTGTTCTGCCGGGGCAGGAGCCAGCGGATCAGCAGGTGCGAGGGCAGATAGAGCACCAGCGGTGTGGCCAGCATGGCCACGAGCAGATACAGGCCCGGAGGCAGCGTGTCCTGGGGCTCGCCAAAGGGCCCGTGCACCCAGTTGATATTCAGTTCCGGTTCCACCACCAGCCAGGTGGCCACCATCAGCACCCAGGTCAGGCCGGTCTGCAACCAGATCCCTCTCGAGTCATAGCCGATCCGGTACAGGCAGTAGAGCGTGATCAGGGGCAGGGCGGCGTGATAGAGCGAGAGCAGCCGCCCGGGCAGGGGAATCTCCGCGTCGAACATGTACTCGGTGCCGCCAATGATGTGGTGGCCGGTGAGGAAGGCGCCGGCCACGTCCAGGGTCCAGGTAATGCCCACCAGCAGCACTGCCAGTGCCTGCGCGGACAGGAGCAGTCTGCTTTCACGCCAGAGTGCCGCCAGGATCAGGAAGTTGGCCAGGTTGCAGAGCCAGAAGAAATTCAGCGGGCCGTAGAGCCAGAGGTAGGCAGGCACCCAGACCAGCATCCAGGCGGAAAAGAGCAGTTTCAGCCACAGCGGAAGCCCCGGCTGCCCGGTGGTCTGGCGCATGGATCAGGTCTCTTGCGGGTCGGTCTGCTCCTGATCGATATGGTCCATGACATTGGCGACCCGTTCGCGGAAGACTTCCTTGATATTGTGCTCCAGCGTACGCCCCAGCTCCGCGGAGACGATCATCTCGGCAATGGGGCGCACCCGCTTGATGAATTCCGCCAGCTGCGGCACCTCGTTGGCGGGCGGGACTCCGTGCTCGCCGTACTGGGGCGTGATCAGATGATCCAGCACCAGCCGGACAAAACCCTGTGAGATCTGGTCGGTCTGTTCGCGCACGGCGCTGGCTTCGTCAAGCAGCGAACTCAGGGGGATGCCCGCCTCGGCCAGCTCCTTGCCGGCGCTGATGATCCGCGGGTTGGGGATGCGGATCCGGTCTCCCTCCGGAACGATGTAGCCCATCTCGCCGGCCTTCTTGAGCACCTCCGGGGTGACCTGGCTGCCGAACATCTCCATGATTTCCTGGTAGCTCATGTACGCTGGCATTTCCTGGGCCCAGGGGTCGCGGATGGCTTCATCCAGACCCAGCACATCGGTCAGGTCCCGGCCTTCCTCCCAGGCGCTGAGCAGGTCCCGGATATTGGCCAGACTGTAGTGGCGCTCCAGCAACTGGCTGATGACTTTCAGGCGCGTGAGGTGTACGTCGGAATAGATGCCGGTGCGTCCGCGAATCTGCGGAGGCGGCAGCAGGTCGCGGTCCTGGTAGGCGCGGATATTGCGCACCGTCACGCCCGCTTCCCGGGCCAGCTCATCGATGGTGAATTCCCGGCCGGGCTCTCCCTGTTCCCCGGAAATGACACGCTGTAGCAGGCGCCGTACCGCCGCGGCGCTGCTGTTCCCTGCTGAGGTCTTCATGCCGGGCATCATAGCGGTACGGCCGTTGCCTGCCAACGGCCTTTTTTCTGATGTCACGCTGCCTCCTGGCGCTCGCGTACGCCCTTGAGCATCTCGTCCATCTGCTCGAGAAAATGCCTGTTGTCATGATCCCAGGGGTGAAAGCCGGGACGGAACCAGTCCAGCCAGGAGGGAATCACCCGGCGGAAGGCCCCCGGACGGCCCCACTGGAGCTGGAAGCTGCTCCACCAGCCACGCAGGCTGAACAACCCGCCCTTGCGGCGCACGTTCTCCACGTAGAAGGGGTAGAGCAGGCTCAGGAAGAGTGCCGTGGCCAGCAGCATGGCAAAGCTGCGTTCGGCGTAGGCCACCGGTCCGCGGCCCATGACGGCCTCGTACACATCAAAGGCCACCGCCTTGTGTTCGGTTTCCTCCAGCGCGTGCCAGCGCCACAGCTCGGCGTAGCGCTCATCCGCCCCTTCGAGCAGCTCGGGCTCGCGCAGCAGCATGTCCGCCAGAATGGCGGTGTAATGCTCCAGGGCAATGGTGGCCGCCAGGTGCAGGCGGGTGGGCAGGGTGCGCTGCACCGTCTTCAGCAGCCGGGTGACCACCCGCTCCTGTGCCTTGACCGGCACGCCATCGGCCTCGAGCTTGTCGTTGTACTCATCGTGTTCGCGGCCGTGCATGGCCTCCTGGCCGATAAAGGCCCGCACCTGTTCCCTGAGTTTCGGGTCCTCGATCCGGTCCCGGTAGGCGCGCACGCTGTCAATGAAGAAGCGCTCGCCTTCGGGGAAGAACAGCGACAGCGTGTTGAAGAACTGGCTCACATGCAGATCGCCGTTCCAGTTCCAGCGGCTTACGTTGTCGCCTTCCAGGCCGAACTTGTAGTCGCGTCGAACAGGCTGTATCGGAGTCGTCATGATTCTCTCCCAAGCAATGTTACATTCGATGATGTAACAGTTTGCCGGGTGTGACCACCTTCCGATGAGGCCAAAATGAAATCACCCTGAACCGGAATCATAATCAGGTGATAATCATTATCGTTCAGGGTATGGTGAGCACACTACGAGAGTGGGTGCGCCATGTATATCTGTCTCTGCAAGGGTATTTCCGGCAAGGCTGTGCGCGCAGCCGTCCGCGACGGCTGCGGCTCCCTCCATGAGCTGCGCCGGGAACTGGGGGTGGCCAGCCAGTGCGCCCGCTGTGCCCGGGATGCCCGGGATCTGCTCCGCGAAACCGTCGCCGAGGCGGCGCGGGAAGCAGATAACTCCGTCGGCCAGTCGGCGCCGCCGCAGCCGGAACTGTTCCGCCCCCGGCCTGCCTGAACCTTTCGCCTTTCCCCGGTCCTTATTCCAGGCGTTGTGAATCCGGATATTTACTGCGCCGGGGTTGTCCGCGTCGGCGCGGTTCCCAGCAATGGCGGTCCGTCGAACCGATAGGGAGAACAGCATGCGCGGTGATACCAGGGTCATCGAGTACCTGAACAAGGCTCTGGGCAATGAGCTGGTGGCGATCAACCAGTATTTCCTGCACGCCCGGATCTACAAGGACCGGGGCCTGGAGAAGCTGGCCGAGAAGGAATACGACGAATCCATCGACGAAATGAAGCACGCGGATCAGCTGATCCAGCGCATTCTTTTCCTGGAGGGCCTGCCCAACCTGCAGGACCTCGGCAAGCTGCTGGTGGGCGAGGATACCCGGGAGATGCTCGAATGCGACCTCAAGCTGGAGCAGGGCGCCATCCCGCTGTTGCGCGAAGCCATCGCCTATTGTGAATCGGTCCAGGACTATGTCTCCCGGGACCTGCTTGCCTCCATACTCGATTCCGAGGAAGAACATGTGGACTGGCTGGAAACCCAGCTTTCGCTGATCGACAAGGTGGGCATCGAGAACTATCTCCAGAAACAGATGGAGTCTGCCTGAAGGCGCTTCCACGGGAGGCAGCTTGACGCTGCCCGGGGGATTGGGAATAATGCGCGCCCTTGGTCGGCGGAGTCCGGCCGCAGCAGAACAATCCGCTTGCCGCTCCGGTAGCTCAGTTGGATAGAGCATCTGGCTACGAACCAGGAGGTCGGGGGTTCGAATCCTCCCCGGA
>SLJS01000119.1 GCA_007135015.1 Alcanivorax sp.
ACACTGTATAAACCAGATAAACCGGTACCAGGGAAGGAGGTACGAACCGTGATCCCGACGTCGATGCAACGAGCCGGACTGTCTGTGCTGGCGCTCCTTGCACTCGTGTACCCGAACATTGTCAATGCAGAAACCCCCGACCCCGTCGAAACCTGTCTCGCTTCCGGGCAGCTGGCGAAGGACTACCAGGCCGAGGACCAGCCCGTGGTAGAGATGCTCGTGGCTGAGGTGGAGGTGACGCCGGAGCAGGCGGTCACCCGGCTGCGGAACTGGCTGCCGGAGGCCGACCGCTCGAGCCGCAGCGAACATGTGGTGTTGCGCAATCACGCCCGGGTCTGGCTGGCCGCCCGCCATCTGGAGGCCGGGAACTACCGGCGCGCACGCAGCCTTCTGTCCGAAGTGCAGCTCGACAGCCCGGTAGCCGTGCGCGCGGCCCTGCTGATCGCGGAGTCCTGGCGGCTGCAAGGCAACCCGGACATGGCACAGGCCTGGACCCGCCGGGTAGCCCAGCGCTACTCGGCAAGCCCGCTGGCGCTGGAGGGGCTGCTGCTGATCGCCTCGGACATGGAGAAGGAAGGACAACTCCACCAGGCCCGGGCGCTATACAACCTGGTCATGGGCCAGGTACTTCGCAACCTCCACGAGCTCGGCAACCTGGTTTCCGGGGGCGAATCCATGGTGGATGCGCTGCTGAACGTACGCCTTGACGAAAGCCGGGAGGTGGGCAGTGAACTCATCCGGGTCTTTCTTACAGAGCCCGACGCGGATTCACTCGGCCATCTTCGCGAGATTGTCGAGGCACGCCGGACACTGGAATGCATGGAGCAGGAGGAAGCTCGCATCCGGGAACATGCCATGAGGGCCTCCGAACAGCGCACCAATATCGGCTCCTTCGAGACCGCCATTCGCCGGGAGAAGCTTGAACTGCGCGAGGAACTGCGCGCACTTCGCAGCGAAACGGACCCGGCGGTACAGGAGGAAATCGCCGAACTGGAACAGCAGCTGGCGGCGCTGGAAGAGCGCCACCGCACGCTGCGAGAGCAACGCGGCCAGGTTCCTGATGACACCCTGGCGCGTCGCCGGGCATTGCGTGAACACAGCGAGGAAATGGAAGAAAGGATCCGCGCCAACCGCGAGAAGGTGGCCCGGGACCTGCAGCAGGTCGCCGAAACCCTGCGCAACCGCTATCGGGACGTGGCCGGCGAAAGTCAGCTCGCGCGCAGTGACCTGTTGCAGCGCATGGCCCTGCGCCGCGCGGAGAAATGAGCCCCGGGCGGAGCCCTATTCGGGCACCCGCCTCTGCCCGAGTACGCGGCGCCCCGCCCGCGTGAGCGCGGCCAGCAGATGGAAGGTACCGAGCGGCGCCGAGGTCAGCAACACATTGTCCCGGGTCCAGGCGACCCAGCGCCCGGTTTCCCGGTGCAGCGGGCAGAGCTTTTCATGAGCCAGTCGATGCCAGCGCGGCAGGTCCACCACCAGATCATGGGCTCCCCGGTACAGGCGCAGGGCGGCGGAGTAATCCCCCCGCCGGAAGGCATGGTCGCCCTCGTGCCAGCATTTCTTTGCCAGCCGCACACGCTCGGCCGGCGTCTTTTCCCTTTCCATGGTTGCGCATACTCCGTTTGCGTTTTCCACCAGCGGTTCTCTTAGCGGTTCTCTTAGCGGTTCTTCAGGTGTAGCAGGGTCCAGTATCCGAAAGCATTCACCGGACTGATGTCCTCCACCGGCAGCCCGGCCATCTCGATGAAATCGTCCAGCTCGAAGTGGGGATGAAAGCCCAGTGCCCGGGACATGGGCGCCAACATGTTCTCCCCCCGACGCAACAGCCGGTTGCCCTGGCTGGCGAAGTGATTGAGCACGAAGATGTCTCCTCCCGGACGGCAGACCCGGCGGACCTCCCGGATCATGGCGCGGGGGTCCGGCACCACCGAAGCCACATACATCACCGCCACCTTGTCGTAGGAATCCTCGGCGAACGCCAGCTCCTGGGCATCCATCTCGATGAGCTGGACATTGTCCAGCTGGTTTCTCTCCACCACTTCCGCGGCCTGCTCGAGCATGTCCGGCGACAGATCGATCCCGGTGATCTCCACATCCTCCGGGTAACGGGGCAGTGAAAGCCCGGTGCCCACACCCAGCTCCAGCACCCGGTCCCCGGGCTGGCAGTCCATGGCGTCAAGCAGACGCCTGCGTCCGGGTTCGAAAATCCGGCCGAATACAAGATTATACAGCCGCCCGTAACGCCGGTAGGCGCTGATGACCGATTTGTGATCCAGGGCGCGGCGCCCGTTCGCGCCGGCCTCCCCGGGGTCCTTTCCACGGGTTTCCGTCATTACTTGCTCCCGAACCAGAATGTTCGCCCGGGCGGGGAGAGCCCGCTCCCGACCCGGAACCATTATACCTGTTGTGGGTACCAGGATTGCATGAAACTGCACGGCACCCGGGCACCCGCCGGCGCCGCGGGGCGGCAGGCGCGCACTATATCAGGGAATGACCCCGGGATTCACCGTCAGATGAACATCACGATGGTCTGGCGGCTCAGGGCCACCACCTGCCCGTCCGGCCCCGCCAGACGGGCCTCGGTATGCCCGTATCCGCCGCCGGCGGCGTCGGTCCGGGCGCGGTACAGCCACCAGTCCGGCGAGCCGAACTCGTGGCGGAGAAACTCGATATTCCAGGTGAGACTGCTACCGGGGGCCGGCTTCGGATACATGGGCAGCGTCGCCGGCGGCCAGGCATCCACAAGCCCGAGAAGATGCGCCACACCATGACCCGCCGGCGGCTCGCGGAAGCGTACCCGGCCGCCGATGCGCCCGTCCCCGCCGCCACTGAAGGGCATGCCCCCCTCCACCCAGTTGAATTCGAAATGGCTGGTGAACTCCGGAACCAGCCCCGGCGCCTGCGGCATCCCCTGTCCGTGCTCCGCCGCCTCCATGGGCGCGAATGGCTCCGGTTCCACCCGGATCACCGATTCCCGGCCGGAACCGAAGCTGCCCAGCAACAGGGCCCGGGTTTCACCATCCTGGATCAGGCGGCATTCCGCCTGGGTCACCGAGCCCCCCTCGCGCAGCACCGTGGCGCAGAGCCGTGCCGGGCCGACGGTCACCGGGGCCACAAAGGAGATCATCAACGAACGTACCGGCCGCTGAACGTGGCACACCGCCAGGTGCTGATACAGCAATGCCGCCACCAGCCCGCCGAAACAGGCTCGCCCCTGCATCCACCCGTCCGGGATCAGGATCTCTTCCCGCACTGCCTGTTCCAGCACCCGGTCGAAATGCACGCTCCACCTCCATTACCCGCCCGCTCACGAAAGCCGCAAAGTGTCCACCAGCGGCGCCGCCGGAGCAATGACCCGGCTGATGAAACACTGCTTGACGCAGGTCATGATGCCAACGGTAATAAAAAAGGATTATGGGGCAACACCATGATGAATGAGCCGCTGCAGGAGACGCTCATGCGATTCAGAACCGTACAGGACATCCTCGACTGGACCCGGACCTACCACCATCACCTGGCGGAGGGCTACCGGCAGCTTTCCGGCTCCAGTAGCCGGGAGCGGGCCAGAATGCTCCTTGATTATCTGGCCGACCATCAGGAGAAACTCGAACGGGGAATCCGGGAGTATGAAACGGATGCGGCGGACAAGCTCCTGCGCACCTGGTTCCAGGACGTGCGCGAAACGCCCCTGCCCGAGTCGCTGGACAAGGCGGACCAGACCCTGCGGGATGCCGATACCCCACAGATCATGTACATGGCAATGGAGTTTCACGATGTACTGATCCGACTCTACACGGACCTTGCCCGTCAGGCGCCGACGGGCGACCTGCGCCAGCTTTTCACCGGACTGGCCGACATGGAGAATCACGAGAAGATGCGCATGGTCCGCGACGCCATGCGATTCGAGGATCTGTAAACGCCTCGCGCGGGCTGATTGACAGGCTGTTGAGACAGCCATTCAGGAGATACTTCATGCGCGCAATGGTGCTCCGCGAGATCAGCCAGGTCACCGAAACCTCGGAACCCCTTTTACTGGAGGACTGGCCGCAACCGCGGCCCGGCCCCGGCGAAGTGCTGCTGCGGGTCCATTGCTGCGGGGTCTGCCATACCGAGCTCGACGAAATCGAGGGCCGCGCCGCCCCGCCCGCCCTGCCGGTGATCCCCGGCCACGAGGCGGTCGGCGAGATCATCGAGCATGGCGCCGGCGTGGGTGAGCCGGCCGTCGGCACCCGGGTGGGCGTGGCCTGGATTTTCAGCGCCTGCGGCGAATGCAGCCTCTGCCTCCGCGGCGAGGAAAACCTCTGCCCGCGTTTCCGGGCCACGGGCCGGGACGCCCACGGCGGCTATGCGGAATACATGAGCGTGCCCGCCGCCTTCGTGCACCCGCTGCCCGAGGCCATTGCCGACGAGGATGCCGCCCCGATGCTCTGCGCCGGCGCCATAGGCCGCCGCAGCCTGCGCCTGACGGGCATTGCCAATGGCCAGGTGCTGGGGCTGACCGGCTTCGGCGGCTCCAATCATCAGGTGCTGGACCTCGCCCGCTGTCTCTACCCCGACAGCCCCATCCTCGTCTGGGCCCGGGACCCGCAACAGCGCCGCCAGGCCCTGGAGGCCGGGGCCCGCTGGGCCGGGGATACCATGGAACGAGCCCCCCTTGAGGCCGATGCCATCATCGACACGACCCCGGTATGGAAACCGGTGCTGGCTGCACTCGAATTCCTGGCGCCCGGCGGCAGGCTGGTGATCAACGCAATCCGCAAGGAAAGCCGGGACCGGCACCTGCTGGCGGATCTGGACTATGCACAGCAGCTGTGGAAGGAGAAGGAAATCAAGTCCGTGGCCAACGTAACCCGGGCCGACGTCCGCGAATTCCTGCAGTTGGCGGCGGAACACGGCCTGCGCCCGAAGACCGAAACCCTGCCCCTGGCGGAGGCCAACCGCGCCCTGCGGGAGCTGCGCACCGGTCCGATACGCGGTGCGAAGGTGTTGAAGATGTTGCCGGCGGTCGGCGGCCGGTAGTCGGCGGACAGTGCCGCCAAGCGCCGGATGCCGCCGTCCGGCCGCCGCGCCGTCAGGCGCTATTTGTGCGTCTTCAGCAATTCCTGGACCTTGTCCACGTACTTCTGCATGGCCTCTTCGCTCGAGGTCCCCTTGAGCTTCGCCCAGGCGTCGTACTTGGCGCGATTGACCATGTCCATCATGCCGGGACGCTTACCGGAAACGTCGCCCTCGACCGCCTGCTTGTAGTGCGCGTACAGAAAGAGCATGTCCTCGTTGGAGGGCCTGGAGGTCAGGGTCTTTACGTCCTGCTGGGCCTGCTCGAAACTCTGCTTGTCCGCCATGCCTGCATCTCCCCTTTCAGATCGTTTATCGGACCGGAACGCCAGCGGGCAGCGCCCGCGGGCGGCCACAGTATAGCCGCAGCCCCGTGACCACGGCCACAGAACGGATGTACCCTCACCGGAATACGCCTGCAACAGTGGCTGAACCGGTGGTGAATCTGCTACCTTGAGCCATTATTGTCAAAGGGATGAGGGTATACGCGAATGGAAACCGTATCCGGGGGGGACAAGCCGGAACACCTGATATGGCGGCTCAACGAGTTCAAGAATCACGAGCGCGCCATCTCCTTTGCACAGCAGTTCCAGGAGACGCTCTGTGTCTACAGCGGGCCTGTCCAGCAACTGTACACGAACTACGAAATTTCGGTGCCCCGCGACGAACATCGTTCGCTGATCATTCTCCCCGACCCCTATGCGCACTATGACACCTTCAGCTGGATATCCGAGGAAGCGGTCCGCCCCACGGGCATGTCCATCCTTCCCGGAGACGTCTTCGGCAAGGAAGGTCTCTACCTGACGCTGCCGCTGGTCAAGAACGGCGAAAAGACCACCCGGCCAGTGCCCCTGAAAGTGGGCCTGCTTACCATGTTCCGCCATGAACGCGATGACATGCCCTTCCTTCCGGTCATCACCAAGGGAGACCTGCGCGCGTTTCGCATGGACGAACCCAGCCTGCACCTGCACCGGATCCTCCCCGGCAAGCTTTCCGACCGTTCGGAAATGGAAGTCCGCCAGATCCAGCGCGTCATACGCGAGAAACTCAACTTCTACCTGTAACGCCCTGCGGGCGCAGTGATCGGTGGTCGGTCCTCGGTGGTCAGAGAGACGGTATGGGCCCTCCCCCCTTTGTGAGGGTGTCGCAAAAGGGTCTCATGGCATCTGTAGGAGCGCTGCTTGCAGCGCGAAAACCCCGGATTCCGCACGGTGCCAGATTCTTCGCGCTGCGAGCAGCGCTCCTACAAGGGTTTCT
>SLJS01000317.1 GCA_007135015.1 Alcanivorax sp.
CCCTTGCCCCTTGTCCCTTGCCCCTTGCCCCTGCGCCCCTGCGCCCCTGCGCCCCTGCGGCGCGCTACAACCTCCGGTTGCGGCGCAGGCTCTGGTACAGGGCGTTCAGTCTTGCCCCCATCTGGTCCGGTGTGGCGGATACCACCGGAACGCCGGCGTGGCGCAGGCGCAGGTGCAGGGCTTTCTGTTCGGCCTGATAGCGGGCGTCGGCGGCCACCTGCAGGCCGGTGTCGAAATCTTCCACACTGTGATGACGCAACGCCTGCTGTGCCGGCAGTTGCATGTCGCCGATCAGCACCCGGTGCCGGCGGCCAAGCAGCCGCAGGGCCTGCAGCAGGTCATCATGGTCGTCCGGCTGCAGGCGGGTGATCCAGACCAGGGTGGCGCGACGGCTATAGCGGTGCAGCAGGCCGCGGGCGGCGGTGGTGAAGTCGCTGGCTCCTTCGGTGGGCGCCAGCGGGTAGAGGGTGCGGAGCAGGCGGTTGAGGCCGCCGCCGCCACGCATGGGCGGCAGCCAGATTTCCTCCTCCCCGGAGTGCAGCAGCATGCCGGGGCGGTCGCCAGCTTCCAGGGCGCTGGCGGCCAGCAGCAGTGTGCAGTTGAGGGCGTAATCAAAGGCGCAGAGGTGGTTCACCGGCGCCGCCAGTCGCTGGCCGCCGTCGAGCAGGATGATCAGCGGCTGGGTGGTTTCCTCACGGTACTCGCGGCTGATCAGGGTGCGTCGGCGGGCCGTGGCGTTCCAGTCGATCTGGCGCAGCCGGTCGCCACTGCGGTATTCGCGCAGCTGGTGGAACTCCTGCCCTTCTCCGGACCGCGGGCGCATCCGCATGCCTGCCGTGCGCGCCGAGCGCGGCCTGGCCAGTTGTTCGGGCAGGGCTGCGGAGAAGTCCGGATAGACCGGCAGGCGGGCCGTGGCGGGAATGTCACGGCGCAGGTTCCACAGTCGCCAGGGGCTGGGCTGCCACAGCTCGATGGCCCCGAAGGCGGCGGTACCGCGCCGCGACGGGCAGTAGCGATAGCGCACCCTGGTCTGCTCGCCCTCGGCGCGGGTGATCTGCGCGGGCAGGCCGGTTTCGGGGTCGTCGCCGGGATGATGGTCGGCCAGCAGGAAGTCCCCGGCCAGTTCGCGGTTGTCGAGCAGGATCTCCACCGTGGCCGGGCGGTGCACCGCCAGTGCGTCCGGGGTGCGCCGGGTGGCCGAGGGCCTGGGCCGCAGCAGGCCGCGCTGCAGGTCCACCAGTGCCACCAGGGCCGGCGCCAGCGCGGTCAGCATCCAGGCCCGCACGGCGGTTTCGGGCAGACCGGTCAGCACCAGCGGAACGGCCAGCAGGGCCAGTGCCGCCACCACCAGGATCAGCGCCGGGGCGGGCACCGCCATGTCCGGGCGGCCCGGGGATTCGTCCGGACGCTGCTCCCCGTCGTTGCGGCGCAGTTTCCTGCCCGCCAGAACAAGTGCCAGCACGGCCACGGCCAGGGCCGCCAGTTTCCAGGCCAGCGGAATTTCCGTATCGCCTGGATGAAAGAACAGCAGCGCTGCCGACGCCGCCAGTACGGCCGTCACGGTCGGCAGCAGGAGCCGGCCGGTACGCTTCATTGTCTGGGGGCCTCCACCTGTTCCAGCAGTGCCGAAAGCAGTTGTTCCGGATCCCGGCCCTCGATTTCGGCGTCCGCGCTCAGCATGATCCGGTGGCGCAGCACCGGGCGGGCGACCGCCTTGATGTCGTCGGGAATGACGAAGTCCCTTCCCTCGAGCAGGGCGCGGGCCCTTCCGGCATGGCAGAGTGCGATGCTCGCCCGGGGGCCGGCACCCTGCACCAGCGCGGGAAAGGCACGGCTTTCGCGCACCAGCCGCACGGCGTAGTCCAGCACACGGTCGTCCAGGGTCAGGGTGCGTACCAGCGACTGAATCTCCAGGATTCGGTTGCGGTCGGCCAGCGGGGCCAGGTCCTCCACATCCAGGGTGTCGCTGATGCGCCCGCTGAGCATCTGCCGCACCAGTTCCTGTTCGGCGGGCTCGCCGGGATAGTCCAGCAGGATCTTGAACAGGAAGCGGTCCAGTTCCGCCTGGGGAAGCGGGTAGGTGCCTTCCTGGTCCACCGGATTCTGGGTGGCCAGCACCATGAAGGGCGGATCAAGCTGAAAGCCCTTGCCCTCGATGGAAATCTGGCGTTCCTGCATCACCTCCAGCAGTGCTGCCTGGGTCTTGGCCGGTGCCCGGTTGATCTCGTCGGCAAGCAGCAGGCTGGTGAACACCGGGCCGCGCCGGATCCGGAAGCGTTCCTCGCGCATGTCGTAGATGGCATGGCCGGTCACGTCGGAGGGCATCAGGTCGGCGGTGAACTGGATGCGGCCGAAGGGCAGCTCCAGACAGCGCCCCAGGCTTCGTACCAGCAGGGTCTTGCCCAGTCCCGGCATGCCCTCGAGCAGCACATGGCCGCCGGCGAACAGGGCCAGCAGCACCTCGCGAACCACCCGGGGCTGGCCCACCAGTACCCGGTTGATGCTTGATTCGATCCTTCCCGCGGTCTCCGTCGCCTGTTCCAGTTGCTCAGTGATTTCCATAATGGTTCCTGATGGTCTGCAGTGTGGAGATGGCGGCAACGAGTTCCTCCCGTTCCCGCGGCCGGCCTGCGAAGGCCTCGTGCACGTCCCGGGCATCCAGGCCCGTGTGTCCGGCGATATGTTCTTCCATCCGGTGCTCGGGCACGCCTCGCCGCCGCAGCGCGTCCCGGACCTGCTCGCGCAACGGCACCAGCAGTGTATCGGTGTCCCCCCGTCGCCACAGCAGCAGGCCGGCGGCCTGCAGGTGGCCGAGGAAATCCCGGTTGCCGCCGCCGGCGTCTTCCAGGATGGGGCCGCGGCGCGGGATTTGCCGCCACAGCCAGAGCGCCAGCAGCAGGGCCGCCGCCAGGATCAGTGGCCAGGCACGCTGCCAGAGCCAGAGATGCAGCGGCGGCATGGCCATGCCGCTGATGAACCAGGCACGTTCGCGCTCCGCCGCCAGTTCATCAAGCAGGCGGGCGTGGTCCAGATAATGGAGCCGACGGTTGTTCCAGATCCCGGCATCGGTGATCAGCAGCAGCCGGCCCCTCCCCAGGGCCAGTTCCAGCAGCTGGGTGCCGTGGCGGTTGCTCCCCCGGGCCCGTATCGGGTCCCGGAGGGGCTTCACCGCTTCGGCGGCCTTCTGGTGGAAACGCCAGCGCGGGTTGAGTTCCAGGCGCAGCGTATCCTCGTCCTGGTAGCGCTCCACCCTGGTGTCGGGCGGGATTCGTTCCGGGTCACCGCACATGATCTGGATGCACTGGCGGCGCAGGTCGTCGCGCTCGCTGCGACAGAAGCGCCAGAAGACTTCGAGGGGACCGGCAAGATGTTCGGCAAAGGGGCGTTCCCGGTAGGGGTCCGGTGGCGGGTCCTCGCCGGGAAGGAGCTCGATACCCAGCTGTTCCAGCAGCTGGTGGCGTGGCTGGATTGGCACGCCGGGGGGCGTGTCGGTGCCCTCCACGGCGAGCACCAGCAGGCCGCCGTCCAGTACCCAGTCCAGCAGTTCCCGGGAGCTTGATTCGTCGAGCCGCTGGCTGCCCTGCTCGAGCACCAGCAGGCTGTCCGGGCGGGGAAGTCGTGGTGCCGCCGCCACGGCCGGGAAGTGCCGGGCATCCAGGTCACGGCGTTCCAGAAAACGGACGGCGGCCAGATACGGATTCTGCTGCACCCGGGCCGGGGGTTCGCCATGGTGCACGGTCCGCACGGATTCCAGCCGGGAAAACAGCAGCACCAGCAGGCCTGCCAGAACCAGCAGCACAAGCGTTGGCAGCCAGCGGCTCATGTCCCGGCCTCCGTGGCTTCGAAATGCCGGCGCCAGTCGGCGAGCAGCTGGCGGATGCGGGCCTTGTCATCGGGGCGGTGGGCCCAGGCGGCGGCCATCCAGCTGCGCGTCAGCTCACGCATGAAACCGGCCTGTGTTCCCGCGGCCCGGAGAAGCTCCTGCTCGGTGGCGCCGGGCGTCAGGACCAGGCCCCGGCGGGCCAGCTGTTCGAGGCTGGCCCGGTAGAGCAGGCTCAGGGCGGCGCGGCGGTTGTCTTCGGCCAGGGCCTGTTCGACGGCCGCCGGGATGTCCGGCGGAAGCGTCACGGGCGCGCGGCCGGCCGGCGCGGTTTCCGTACGACGGCCCGGTTGCGCCCGCCCGCCGGGCAGGGCCAGCCGATGACGGCTGCGCCACAACAGCCAGGCCAGCAGCGCGGTCATCAGGACTACCACAAGGGGCCACAGCAGGGCCGGCATGCGCACCGGTTCACGGGGCTCGCCCGGTTCACGGTCCAGCAGCCATTCCAGAAACCGGTCGAACAGGGGCATGCGCTCATCGGTGCGGTCCCTTTTCAGCCGCCAGGTCCGTTCCTCGGACATGGGCATGAAGTCCGGCTGCGCCAGGATTTCCGCGGCCTCGGTGCGAGGGTCGGCGCGCTCGTCGGCCCGGGATTCGCCGGGCATCGTCAGCGCCAGCAGGGGCAATACCAGCACCATTGCCGCGGCGGTGGGGGCGGCACCGCGGCGGCGCGCGATCCGTCGCAGGCCCGGTTCCAGATCCCAGGCCTCCAGCCGGCTGCGCTGGTTCAGGTAGAGGGCGAAACCACAGCTGACATACAGCGGCTCGATCAGCGTCATTGCCAGATACCAGGCCAGCACTCCGACCCACTGGTCCATCTGTTCCACCATGAAGCCGGCCCAGGTCATGTTGAACTGCCAGGGCAGCAGCATGTAGAAGAGAATCAGAATCGCCAGGGCAAAGGCCTGTTCCAGGTGCAGCATCAGGATGGTGAGCAGCCCGGCCCGTGGAGACGGAGGATAGTGCAGCACGGAAAGCCGTCGTGCCCGGGCGCTGCCGCGGTTGTCTTCCAGCTGGAAGACGGGAAGATGAAAGCTTCGCCAGGGACTGAAACGGCGCCAGGTCAGCAGTCCCGCCATCCCGTTGACTGCATAGCGGGGCAGTTCCCGCAACAGCCTGCCGGCCGGGGGTTCCTCGCCGAACAGGGCGCGGGCCTGGAATTCCAGCAGCGGGCGGTCCCAGAGCGGCTTGAGCCACCAGAAAAGCACCGCCGCCAGCCAGGCCTGCCCGGGCAGGAGTAGCAGGAGTGCAACCAGCGGCGCCAGGGTTGTAAGCAGCCAGATGCGCAGCAGCGGCTTCCACCACTGCCGCCACAGGGCCACACCGAGATCCATGGCCTGCCAGGCGCTGCGCGGCGCCAGTCGCGCCCGGCTCTGTTCAATCTGCATGGCGTCCTCCCAGGGCAAGGAATGCCGCCACCAGCAGCCAGCTGAGCGCGCCCACGCTGTACTTGACCTCCGGGGCGAAGGCGCGCGGCGACCAGAAGGCCTCGATGAAGGCCGCCGCCACCAGAAACAGCACCACGCCGGCAATCACCGGCAGACAGCGCCCGGCGGCGGCGCGCAGCGCATCCAGCCGGGATCGTTGTCCCGGTGCAAGCAACGCGGCGCCGAGCTGCAGCCCGGCGCCACCGGCCAGGCAGATCGCCACCAGCTCCGGAGCGCCATGGGCGATGACGAAGGTGAAGAAGGCCTCGCCCGCGTCGATATGGAGGATATGGGCACTGACGGCGCCCAGAAAACCGCCATTGAACACCATGATGAACAGCGCGCCCACGCCCAGCAGCAGGCCGCCGGCAAAGGTACGAAAGGCGATGCCGATATTGTTGTAGATGTAGAAGCCGAACATCAGCAGGTCGTCTCCCGGGCCCCGGTCCAGGTCGTCGCGGTTGCTGTACATGTCTTCCAGGTTGTACAGGGTCTGCTCGTCCAGAACGGCGAAGACCATCTCCGGCTGGGTGTGGACCAGCATGAACAGCAATGCGCCGCTGAGCACCAGGCAGAGGGTGCTGGCCAGGTGCCAGGGCCACTGTCTGCGCACGGCGCGGGGAAATTCCTCGAGCAGAAGGCCGCGCAGACGGTCGCCCAGCGGCGGCGGCTGGCGATGGAGCTGGCGATGGGCGCGCAGCACCAGGGTATTGAGCCAGTCGGTGAGCGCCAGGCTGTAGCCGCGCTGGCGGGCCAGGGCCAGGTGGTGCGCCAGCCTGCGGCAGGCGGCGGGAAACTCCGCCGGAGCAATGGGAGGTGACCCCGGCCGGGATTCTTCCAGGTGATCCAGGGTGCGCGCCATGGCGTCCCAGAAGCGTCGCTGCCGTGCCTCGAAGTGCTGCTGTTTCATGGTTTCCCCAGCACCTGGACGGCGTTGGCGCGCAGCTGCCGCTCCGCCCGGGCCGCGGAAAGCTC
>SLJS01000021.1 GCA_007135015.1 Alcanivorax sp.
CGGGACTGGCCGTCGCGCTCGATCAGCAGGGCCACCCTGGCGCCCTCACCGAGCGCTTTCTCGGCCTCGGAGAACTCCTCCGGACTGGCGATGCTGTGCTGACCGAGGCGCTTGATGATGTCTCCAGGACGGACGCCCGCCCGACGCGCCGGGCTGCCGGACTCGACTTCCGCCACCCTGACGCCTTCGCCATCGACGCGATCGCGTTCGGCACCGGACAGTTCGGTCACGGCGATACCCAGCCGGCCCTTCTCGGTCTCGGGTTCCGGTCCCGGCGTGGCACGCTCACGTCCGGCCATGTCCTCGGGCAGTTCCTCGATTTCCACCGTCAGGGTCATGCGTTCGCCATCACGCACCACCACGGCCTCGGCCTCGGTGCCGGGCGGCAGAATACCCACCAGATGGGGCAGCCGCGACGATACCGGTATCTCTTCGCCATTGAACTCGACGACCACATCACCGGCCTGGAAACCGGCCTTCTTCGCCGGCGAATCCTCCATGACCTCCGCGATCAGCGCTCCGGAGGGCTTGTCCAGGCCGAAGGACTCGGCCAGATCACGGTCCACATCCTGTATCAGCACGCCAAGCCAGCCCCGGCTGACACGGCCCTTCTCCCGGAGCTGGTCCACCACGTTCATGGCCACATCGATGGGAATGGCAAAGGAAAGCCCCATGAACCCGCCGGAGCGGCTGACGATCTGGGAGTTGATCCCGACCACCTCGCCGTCCATGTTGAAAAGCGGTCCGCCACTGTTGCCCGGATTGATGGCCACGTCGGTCTGGATAAAGGGCACATAGCTTTCGTTGGGCAGGCTGCGCTCCTTGGCACTGACGATGCCGGCGGTGACGGTATGCTCGAAACCGAAAGGCGCACCGATGGCCAGCACCCATTCACCGACTTCCAGATCCGCCGACGAGCCCTTGCGTACCACCGGCAGATCACTGGCCTCCACCTTGATCAGCGCCATGTCACTGCCCTCATCCGTGCCGACCACTTCCGCCTTCAGCTCCCTGCGGTCCTGCAGGCGCACTATGATCTCTTCGGCATTGCGTACCAGGTGATAATTGGTGATTACATAGCCGTCCTCGGAAATGATGAAACCGGTGCCCTGGTTTTCCATCTCGTGGCCGGGCCCGCCTTCGAAGCCCTCGAACTCCTCGAAGAAATGACGAAAGAACTCGGGGATGCGCTGCCTCGCACCTTCACCGGCCTCCTGCACCGTGCTGATGTTCACCACCGCATCGGCATTTTCCCTGACCAGATCCGTGAAATCGGGCAATGAACCGGTGCCGTTGGCGGGCCGGCAGCTCATCAGGAAAACCGCGAAAAGGAAAAACAGGATACGGCTGCTGTAAGCCAGTCTGCTCATTGAGTAATGCCTCTATGGTCCGAGGTTGCGGAAAATTCCGGTTGCCTGTTCAGAAGTCGCCGACAACCGTGATGCCCGGAGCAGCCTCCGGTGCGGGGCGCAGCACGCGGGGCTGTACCTGCGCGTCCGACGCGTGGTTACGACTGTACCAGCGATTCAGCAGGAATCCGACCACAAGGCCGGCCACCCCCAGCACCGCGGACAGGTCCCCGGGCCCGGGAAACAGCAGTGCTCCCGCCAGTGCCCCGAGAAACATCAGTACCAGCGGAAGCAGGTAGACCATTAGCGCGCCGCGCACCAGCGCCCCCTCCGGGATGCCGACCACCACCCGATCACCCACCTGTGCGGTGGAATCGTCACAGAGCGCGCGAAGGCGCGCCCGCGCCCCCGCGCTCTCGCCGTTGAGCATACGGTGACCGCAACCGTGCCGGGCGCTGCAGCTCGAACAGGTACTGCGGCGAACGGTCTCCACCCACAGGGCCCCTTCCTCCACCGCGACCACGCGCCCGGTCTCCTCGATCATGGCTCCGTGACCTCGTCGGAGAGCAGTCGCAGAGCGGAGATCACCCGTTCCGCCGTGGACAGGGGAATTTCACCCACCAGGGTAAGCAGGTGCGAGCGATTATCGGAATCCAGATACCGACTCACCGCCACCGAGGGACCAATGCGGCTGATGCCTTCATCGACCGTGGCGGACTCGTCCACCGGCTCCGCAAACACCGTGAACGCGGCCAGTCCGTCACTGAAGGTCTGACTGTACACCGGAGCACCCCGGGGGCCTCCGCGGCGCAGATCCCGGGCCACCTGCCGGAAACCTTCCGGCAGCCAGCCCGGCTCGATGCCGGCGTCCCCTCCGGGATCTTCCAGGCTCTCCACGTTGCGCACCACCCGCTCGGGGATACCGGAAACCCGGAAATCTTCCCGGGAGAGCCCCGGAGCCAACTCCAGCGAAACGAATTCCATCCGTTCCATCGCCTGGCCGTTCTCGTTGACCAGCTCCGAGCGCAACAGCAGCGAGGATTCCCGGTCCAGCCACAGGCGGTAGCCGTAACGATGCTCGTCCAGCGGCGCCACGCGCACCCGCACCGCATCCCGTCCCGCCACCCGGTCATCCCCGTCGATCAGTACGTTGTACTGGCCGGGCAGGGCCTGCATGCGCTCGGCAAGATCCAGCGGAGGCAGGCTTTCGCCGGGCGGCAGCCGCGTGATCCGGCGGTTCCGGTCCACGGATACCACATCCCGTCCCTGCCGGATCAACTCCGAGACATCGCCGTCGAGATGGGCAAGCCGCTCGTACTCGCGGCCATCGATGACCGCGTGGGAGATTTCCATGGTGGACAGGCGCCCACCCTGGCTGTAAAGGAAACGGCCCTGGTATTCCAGGACCCGGGAGGCTTCCACCATGTCTTCAAGAAGGGAACGCGCCTGCTGGGCGCTTTCAGCCACTGCGACGGAAGCCGCGGCCAGCAGTGCGGCGGCGACAATACCAGGGCGCAAGGGCAGCATTACCGGTCTTCCTGCAGACTATCCAGACTGATCAGGCGAACATAGGGAACCATGGCCTGGCCGCTGTGGCGCGCCGCCGACTCACTGTGGCGCATCAGCATGCTGTTCATGCGCTCGCCTTCCAGGCCAGCAGGCACGGCCTGCGTGGCCGAGCCGGAGCCGCCAGCGGAGACCGTTGCCGCCTCACCCAGCGCCGGAGGCCCGTCCCGGCGCTCGGGCATTTCCACCTGTACGACTTCCTGGGGCACGGCACCGCCGGTATCCGCCGTGCCGCCGTCAAAATACTGCCAGCCGAAGATCACGGCCACGGCCACCGAAGCCGCCACGCCGGCACGGGAGACATGGCCCATCAAACCGAGCTCCCCGGAGGCCTGGGGTGTCAGCCCTTGACGCAGGCTTGCACTGAACCCTTCGGGCGCCTTCGTCACGGCACGACCCCGCACCGCATCCCGGGCCAGTTGCCAGCGGCTCCAGGCCGAGACTTCCTCGTCGCTCATGTCACGAAGAAGACGGCGAAGCTCGAGTTCCCCGGCTTCACCGTCCAGCATTGCCGAAAGTGCTTCACGGTTCCTGTCGCTGCTCATGCCATCACCTGCTTGTGTCATCGAAGGTCAACCCTTTTCCAGCAAGGGACGCACCACCTCGTCAATCGCCTCGCGAGCCCGGAAGATGCGCGAGCGAACCGTACCCACCGGGCACTCCATTACCGCGGCGATATCCTCGTAGCTGAGGCCCTCGAACTCTCTGAGTGTCACCGCCGTCCGGAGTTCCCGGGGAAGCTTCTCGATCGCCTCATGAATGGCCGCTTCCAGTTCCTGTGACAACACTTCGGACTCGGGGGTTCCCAGCTCGCGCAGACCATCCGCCCCGGTATACTGCTCCGCCTCGGTGGCATCCACGTCCGAGGCAGGCGGTCGCCGGCCCTGCGAGACCAGGTAATTCTTGGCCGTATTGACCGCAATCCGGTACATCCAGGTATAGAAGGCGCTGTCCCCGCGAAACCGGGGCAAGGCACGCCAGGCCTTGAAAAACGCCTCCTGGGCGACATCCTGCACCTGGTCCGGGTCCCGTATGTAGCGGCTGATCAGCGCGAAAATACGATGCTGATACTTGGTGACCAGAAGCTCGAAAGCCCGTTGATCGCCCTTGCCGGCACGCTTGACCAGTTCCTGATCCGAATCTGCCACCGTTCCCCCGGCTCCTGGTCTGGTATCCATACAAAAGAGAACCCCTGATTCATTCCCGCGCCCGCGCGGCGCCCGCCACAACCCGCAACACCGCAAAACAGGTGCCGCAGGCCGTGCCGGGCAGGGCCTTCAGGCATTCCCCGTTCCGTACCGGTGTGTCCGGCATCCGGGAACGCCACTGTGCCGGTGTATCGCCCTGAACGCCAGAGCAAACACGGGAACTGATCAGAGGTCTCCGGTAGCGGGACCGAGAAACAGGCCCCGCCTCACTCAAGGCGACGCATTGTAGCAAAGCCGGCACCATCAATGGTACGAGCCCGTGCGCACCCTTATACTTGGGCCCGATTTCGCGGGAGTGGCCATGGCAACCTTCAAGCATGACGTACTGATCATCGGCAGCGGCGCCGCGGGCCTGACCGTGGCGCTCCACCAACCCGGTGACAGCCGGGTGGCGGTACTGTCCAAGGGCGACCTGACCAGCGCCAGCACCTATTATGCCCAGGGCGGTGTGGCCGCCGTGCTCGAGGAAGGCGATTCCATCGAGTCCCACATCCGCGACACCCATGAGGCGGGCGCCGGACTCTGCCACGAGGAAACCGTGCGTTTCACCGTGGAGAAGGGTCCCGAGGCCATCCGCTGGCTCATCCAACAGGGCGTGGAATTCACCGAGGAGGAAGGCGGCGAGGCCGACGATGCCGGCGCACCCCGCTACCACCTCACCCGCGAGGGCGGCCACAGCCACCGCCGGGTGATCCATGTGGCCGACGCCACCGGCCTGGCCATTTCCGGCGCCCTGATCGACCAGGTGCGCGAGCGCGACAACGTGGAACTGTTCGAGCACCGGGTGGCGGTGGACCTCATCATTCACGGCACCGGCGCCGACCGGCGCTGCGTGGGCGCCTATGTCCACAACCGGCAGACAGGCACCACCGACGTATTCCTGGCCCGCGCCGTGGTGCTGGCCACCGGCGGCGCCTCCAAGGCCTATCTGTATACCTCCAACCCGGACGTGGCCACCGGCGACGGCGTGGCCATGGCCTGGCGGGCGGGCTGCCGGGTGGCCAACATGGAGTTCATGCAGTTCCACCCCACCTGCCTCTACCACCCGAAGGCCAAGTCCTTCCTGATCACCGAGGCGATACGGGGCGAAGGCGGACAGCTGCAGCTGCCGGACGGAAGGCGCTTCATGCAGCACTTCCACCCCAGGGCGGAACTGGCCCCCAGGGATGTGGTGGCCCGGGCCATCGACCATGAAATGAAACGCCTGGGGCTGGACTGCGTGTACCTGGACATCAGCCACAAGCCGGCGGATTTCATCCTGCACCACTTCCCCACCGTCTACGCCAAGTGCCTGCAGCTGGGCCTGGACATCACCCGCGACCCCATTCCGGTGGTGCCGGCCGCCCACTACACCTGCGGCGGCCTGATCACCAACCTGGACGGCCAGACCGACATTGCAGGCCTGTACGCCATCGGCGAGACCGCCTTTACCGGCCTGCACGGCGCCAACCGCATGGCCAGTAACTCCCTGCTGGAATGTTTCGTCTTCGGCCAGACGGCGAGCCTGCATATCGCCGGGCAACGCGACCGGCGCCCCCTGCCTGAATCCGTGCCCGAATGGGACGAATCCCGCGTCACCGACTCGGACGAGGACGTGGTGATCAGCCACAACTGGGACGAACTGCGCCGTTTCATGTGGGACTATGTCGGCATCGTGCGCACCGAAAAGCGCCTGCAGCGTGCCCTGCACCGCGTGGAGCTGCTCAAGCGCGAGATCGCCGAGTACTATTCCAACTACAGCATCTCCAACGATCTACTGGAACTGCGCAACCTGGTGGTGGTGGCCGAACTGATCATCCGCTGCGCCCTGTCCCGCAAGGAATCCCGCGGCCTGCACTACATGCGCGACTACCCGGAGCCGCTGCCGGAAGCGCGCGACACGATCCTGGAGCCGGGTCGGAGCGCCGAGCACCGAGCGCCAAGCGCCGAGACACAAATGTAGGAGCGCTGCTTGCAGCGCGAAACCCCGGCTTCCGGCACGACCTGGCTGGAGCGCCCCTCCCCTGCGAGGAGCGTGTCGCAAAAGGTTCTTCTGGCACCTGTGGGAGCGGACCTTGGGCCGCGAAGGGCCCGGATTCCGGCAC
>SLJS01000084.1 GCA_007135015.1 Alcanivorax sp.
GATGCAGCGGTACGTATTCATCGTGAACTCGGCCCGGGATTGCTTGAGACAGTTTACGAGGTCGTTCTCGCCCGTGAACTTCGCCGCAGGGGACTGCGAGTGGAGCGGCAGTTCCCTGTTTCTATCACGTATCAGGGCCTGCGATTTGATGAGGGATTTCGGGCGGACCTCGTTGTTGGCGGCAAAGTGAAGTGATTGTCGAGCTCAAGTGCGTCGAAAGGCCTGGTAATGTGCACAAGAAGCAGCTGCTCACTTACTTGCGGCTAACCGACATGAAGCTCGGTTACCTGCTGAGTTTCGGCGAGGCTCTGATCAAGAACGGCATTGCCCGCACCGTCAACGGACTGCTTGAATAAAACTCAAGGCCGTCAGTCTCGCTCTCCGAAATCATTCCTGTTTTCTTGGCGTGCTTGGCGGGATCAATAATTGATCTTCCCGTTACCCACGAGTTCTGCCGAGGAGCCGCATTTTCTTTCCGATCACTGACAACCGACCGCCGAGCACCGCGCCCCTTTGGGGCGCTACAACCGCGCGGCCAGTTCCGCGCCCTGGCGGATGGCGCGCTTGGCGTCCAGTTCCGCGGCCAGATCGGCGCCGCCGATCAGGTGGTAACGCAGATTGCCTCCATCCTTTGCACGATAGAGTTCCCGCAGGGACTCCTGGCCGGTGCAGATCACCACATGATCCACGTCGAGCACCCTGGCTTCGTCGCCCACGCGGATATGCAGGCCTTCATCATTGATGCGTTCATAGGTAACGCCGGGAATCTTTTCGACGCCCTTCATTTTCAGCGCGGCCCTGTGGACCCAGCCCGTGGTCTTGCCCAGATCCTTGCCGAGGCGGGTGGTCTTGCGCTGAAGGAGCCAGATCCTGCGCGGAGATGGCTCCGGGCTGGGCTGCGCCAGCCCCCCGGGCTCGTCACTGTGACAGTCCACTCCCCATTCCTTCATCCACTCCTCCACCGGCTGGGGACGCGGTGCCCGCTCGTCGTGGGAGAGGAATTCCGCCATGTCGAAACCGATACCGCCAGCACCCATGATGGCCACGCGATTGCCCACGGTGACCCTTCCCGCAAGCACATCGGCATAGGAAACCGCCTTTTCGTGATCGATTCCGGGAATATCCGGGATGCGCGGCGTGACGCCGGTGGCAATGATCACGTCGTCGAAACCGGCGGCCTGGAGTTCACCCGCCTGCACGGCATGGCCCAGCTCCAGTTTCACGCCGGTGCGTTCGATGCGCTTGCGGTAATAGCGCAGTGTCTCCAGGAACTCTTCCTTGCCCGGTATGCGCGAGGCCATGTTGAACTGGCCACCGATACGGTCCGATGCCTCGAACAGCGTCACCTGGTGGCCGCGCTCCGCCGCCACCGTGGCCGCTTCCAGTCCGGCGGGGCCGGCGCCGACAACGGCCACCTTCCGGGGACGCTGCGTTTTCATGTAGACCAGCTCGGTTTCGTGACAGGCGCGGGGATTGACCAGGCAGGAAGCGCGCTTGAGCTGGAAGGTGTGATCCAGGCAGGCCTGGTTGCAGGCAATGCAGGTATTGATTTCGTCCGCCCGGCCTTCCGCCGCCTTGTTGACGAAATCCGCATCGGCAAGCAGTGGACGCGCCATGGACACCATGTCGGCCTGACCGGAGCTGATGATGTGTTCGGCCACATCCGGCATGTTGATGCGGTTGGAGGCGATCACCGGCACGCTGACCACTTCGCGGACCTGGGCGGTCACCTCGGCAAAGGCCGCACGGGGCACCGAGGTCACGATGGTGGGCACCCGCGCCTCGTGCCAGCCCACGCCCGTGTTGATCAGATCAACCCCGGCCTTTTCCAGCTCCCGGGCCAGTTCCAGCACCTCCTGCCGCGTGGCGCCTTCGGGCACCAGATCGATCATGGACATGCGGAAAATCACGATGAAGTCCGGACCACAGGCCTCGCGTACCGCCCGGACGATCTCCAGCGGAAAGCGCCTGCGGTTCTCACTGCTTCCGCCGTAACGGTCGGTACGCTTGTTGGTGCGCGGGGCGGTGAACTGATTGATCAGATAACCCTCCGAGCCCATCAGCTCCACACCGTCGTATCCGGCCCGCCGGGCCAGTTTCGCGGCGCGGGCGAAATCCCGGATTGTCTGTTCCACTTCCCGGGTGCTCATGGCCTTCGGCTTGAAGGGATTGATCGGGGACTTGATCGCCGAGGCGGACCGGGACCAGGGCACATAGCTGTAGCGCCCGGCATGCAGGATCTGCAGACAGATCTTGCCGCCCTCACGATGCACCGCCCGGGTGACCGGCCGATGCGCCAGCGCATGAGTGTTATTGATCATGCTGCCGGCCAGGGGGAAGAACCAGCCCTTGCGGTTGGGATTGAAGCCGCCGGTAATGATCAGGCCCACACCACCGCGGGCGCGCTCGGCGAAATAGGCTGCCAGCTTGCTTCGATGCCAGAGCCGGTCTTCCAGCCCGGTGTGCATGGAGCCCATCACCACCCGGTTCTTCAGCGTGGTGAAACCGAGATCAAGGGGTGCCAGCAGGTTCGGATAGGGCAGCGGGGTGTCGGCCTTGGCATTCATGGCTCGGGTCTCCTTCAGGGCGAGCAATCTGGACAGCGTCAAGATAAGGCCGTATCCTGACGCTGTCAAGAATCGGCGGCGCTCTGGCGCCGGGAGGCGAGAGCCCTGTGGCAAATAGCGACACCCGGGCAACCCCGGAGCGATACCATCACGGAGACCTGCGTGCGGCACTCCTTCGCGAGGCACGGGCATTGCTGCATGAACAGGGCATCGAGGGCCTGAGCCTGCGCCGGCTGGCCGAGCGCGCCGGGGTATCCCGCACGGCGCCCTATCACCATTTCCGGGACAAGCATGCCCTGTTGTGCTCTCTCGCCGCCGAAGGCTTCCAGCGCCTCGGCGACCTGGTGGAAGAAGCCCGTCTGGACCCGGACAACGATATCGAGGCCGGACTACGGGCCTTCGTACGCGCCTATCTGCGTTTCGCGTCCGAGGAACCGGAACAGTACGACCTGATGTTCGGCCGCACCCTGTGGAAGGGGGAGGCGGTTACCGAGGAACTGCGCGACGTGGCCTTCCACAGCTTCCGTCGCTATGCGGAACGGGTCGGCAACCTGCTCAGCCGGGCGGAGTTGCCGCCGGGCACCCACCCCCTGCGCCTGGCCCAGGCGAGCTGGGCCACCCTGCACGGGCTGTGCAGGTTGCTGATCGACGGCATCTACGTGGATCGCCAGGATATGGAAGAGGTCAGCGAGGAAGCGGTCCGGGTGATGGTGACCATGCTCGACAGCCGGCGCCCATAGGTTTGCCGGACGGCACGCTGCGGGAAGCACCGGTAGGCTGGTATCATGTGGGCTTGACCGTAGCCGAGCCCGAACCCTGCCATGCTGCTGATGAACCTGCGCAATGTCCCCGACGAAGAAGCGGACGAAGTGCGCGCGCTGCTTGCCGAACACGGCATCGAGTATTACGAGAGCCAGCCCAGCCTGCTCGGCTTCGCCAGCGCCGCGATCTGGGCGCATCACAAGGAACAGGTGCTGCGGGCGAAGAAGCTGCTGGCCGAGTACCAGGAGGAACTGCAGCAACGCGTGCGCGCCGAGCATGAGGCCCGGGTTCGAGCCGGAACGGCCGAGACGCTGGGATCCAGTTTCCGCAGGGAACCCCTGCGGGTCGTGGCCGCCTTTGCCGGCGTTGCCTTTCTCCTTTCACTCGCGCTGGTGCCTTTCGTGATGCTCGCCACCTGAGGCCTGCCCGCAATCGTCGCCATCACCGCCGCCCAGCCCGTCCACAAGGCGCTCGAGCAGGCCGCAGGCCAGGTAGAGGGCCTCGGGCGAATCAAAGCCGTAGTGCTCGTACAGGCGACGATAAAGGCCCGAAACCGCAAGCGGCCCCGACCAGTGGGAGCACTCCATGGCAACGGGCCGTCCCCCGTGAAAGTGGAAACGGGCCCGGTGCCCACTGGTGGTCACCAGTTCACGGGCACCGGCTTCGCCGGCGGACCGCCCGGCCATCAGCCAGCCGCCACGCGTTTTTCGTGCCCGCAGCTGGAGCAGCGATACAGGATCGAGTCCTCGCCGGCCTGCCCCTGGGCCTGGTCGTCAGCGGCCCGGAAGCTGCGCAGGGTGCAAACCGGGCACTTGTATACCTTGTCGTCGCGCGAGGACGGCCCCCGCCGTTGGGCCGGGCCGTGGGCCTGATGCTGCGCTGACGCCCGGGTGCGGGCCTTCTCCAGATCGGCGCGCAATTCGCCCGCCAGCCCGCGCAGCGTCTCCGGATCCGCCTCCCCCAGCTGTTGTTCAAGCCGCGCCAGTTTTTCCAGTGCGGAACCAAGCGTAGAAACGATATCACTCACGACATTCTCCCTGACCCTCGAATCCCCGCGCCCGTACCTCAGGACAATCATGCCCCGGCGATCCGCCCGGACGGCAAGGCAGCGTTCATGGTACGGAAGCACCCCGGACAGCGCCAGCGGCAAGCACGGCGACTTCCAGCTAACCCGGATAATGGCAACTGACGGGACAACCCGCAGCCGGAAGCTCGAGGCCCGAAGCCCGAAGCCCCAATCAATAATAGTAGCCGATATTCAGATTGACCCGGGTGTTGGTGCCGCGCTCCTCGCCGGCCAGTACACCGCCGATAAACGGCTGGTTCCGTGCCGTGACCACATCAGCGTAGATGAAGGCATTGCCGGCGCTGAGGGAAGCACCCAGCACATTCATGAAGGTATCCTCGAAGTCGGGTTCCTTGTCGGTGACCAGGCTGTAGTTGTTGTACAGGGTGACATGGTCCAGCCCTCCCCGGTCCACGGAAATACTGTAGGCCAGGTTCGCCGTGTACAGGGTGTTTTCCAGCGGAACCGGCGAATCCGATGCGAAGGCGCCCAGGTTGACGAAGTCGCGCTCCTCGTCGGCCGCGAATTCCGGCGAGAACTCCAGGCGCGCGGCCTGTAGCATCAGGTTCCAGCGGCCATAATTCCCGTTCATGTGCACGGCTCCGGCCAATCGGTGGCCCGTATCCAGGGTCTGTGTATTGGACATCTGCCCGGCGCGGGCCGAAAGCCCGAATTCGGTTTCCGCCTTCACATCGTGCTGCAGGGTTCTGGCAACCCGCACGGTCACTTCATTGGTCTCGCGCTGAAAGTGCCCGTCCTCCTCGCCCTCGGAGGCAGGCGCGGTGACCAGATCATAGGAATAGCGTTCATTGCCGCTGCCCGGTGTGCCGTCATTCTTGAAAAAACCGGCGGCAACCGCCCAGGGCCCGCTCCCCCAGTGAAGTGTGCCGCCCAGGTCATAGTCGTCCTCCAGCCCCAGGTAAAAACCACTGGAAAAGAAGAAGCTGTGGGAATTGTAGGGAAGATTGCCGAAAGGAACCTGCTGCACGCCCACACGGGCGGTAAGGCGCTCGGTGAAGTCATAACCGATCCAGCCGTGATGAATGGTGTCCATGAACTCATACCAGCGGTACTCGCCTGAAAAGGACACCCGCCCCTGGCGTCCGACCACATTGACCCGGAAGACCTCGAACTCCAGGTCGCCGAAACGCTCACGGCTTGCCTCGTCCCAGTCCCGATACGCGTACTGGAATCGCAGCGCGCCGCCGAAGACCATGCCGTCGGCCGTGGCGGGCTCATAGTCCTCCACCCATCTCTCGAGCCGTTCGGTTCGCTGTTCCAGCGCCCGCGGATCCTCCGCCCGGGCAAAACAGCTGGTCAGCACGAGCGCCGGAAAAAGAATGCAATGCGCGAAGATCCTCGAGCCCTGTCGCAATAACTGAGAACGAACGGAAATCATGAGCGCTCCCCTTTATCAGTCTGTCTGCGTGCCGGGTCCTGTCTGCCTGACGTGCAGGAACTGCATATAGGTTTCGTACTGAGTCAGGAAATCCCCGATCACCTGCTCCCGGGTGTATCCCATGATGTCGTAATGGCCCGGCCCGTCCTGGAGGAAAACCTCGGCACGGTAATGCTTCCTGATGGCGGTTTCCCGACCGGGAAGTTCGGGGAAGGCAAAGCTTGGAATACGGTAGCCGCGCAGACAGACTGCATAGACGAACTCCTCGGTTTCGCCCTGCCTGACCGTAACTTCAACCAGCTCCGGTTCCACACTCAGGCTTACGTCCAGTCCCCGGGCGCGAATCTCCTCGGCCACCACCTCCATCGCCGGTTTCACGGTGTTCTCGAGGAATCGTGTTACCTGC
>SLJS01000239.1 GCA_007135015.1 Alcanivorax sp.
CAGCACCGGAATCGGCGCGGTGTTCACATTCAGGGGAAAATCAATGGGGAGCGCGGTGAACAGCCCCCAGAAAGCGCCGTCACGGGGAATGTCCTCGGCGTCCATGCTCAGCAGCGCACGCAGTTCGCTTTCGTGGGCAACCGGATTGTTGGGTGTGCGCCGGTGTCGGTATTCCGCATCCTCGGCGCCTTCAACCCCGTCGACAATGGTGTTGCTGTCGATCCAGTCGGCCAGCTCCCAGGACAGGCGCTCGGCCTTGCCGGGCTCGGTGAGTGTGGCGGCGAGCAGCCTCGCCAGGCGCCGGCGGCCATCCTCGTTCTGGACGAACTCGTCGCCCTGTAGTTCCACGACCCCGTTGAGGTTGAATCGACCCTGCAGGTCCTGGACCGAGGCACTGAGCACCACCCCTTCGTAGGGGGTGCGGGGCAGCTCCACGGCCCAGTCGTCGTCGACACAGTCGTCCACCAGGGAGTCGGTCCGGCGGTCCTCCTCGAGATCGTCAAGCAGGCCCCGCACCGCTATGGTTTCCACGGCCAGCGCAGCCTGATAGCGCTGGTCCCAGTCGAGCATGTTCTGTGTGCGCGCGCGAAAGCGGTCCTGACGGTACATCACCTCGACGGCAATCACATAGATCATGGCGAAGACCATCAGTACCACGATGAGCGCCACGCCCTTTTGCCTGTCACGCCGGATCATGTCTGCACCCAGGGGTTCATGACGGTGCGGAAGTATCGGTGCAGCGTGCGTCCTTCCTCGAGCTCGATTTCCACCTCGATGCTGCGCGGCAGCCGCTGGAACAGCGGCTCAAGATGCTCCTCGTCCGCGTGGGGCCAGAATTCCCGCCAGGGCCAGTCCCCCTGGTCCGGCTCGTCGAGATAGCGCAGCCTGAGCGCCTCCACCCGTTCAAGCAGTACGTTTTCCTCCGGCTCGACCCCGGCGTCCACGTCCACCACCGGCCAGTGATAACGGATCAGGCGCCCTTCCCCGTCCAGCCGCCAGCGGACCCGCTGCATCCGGCTGCGCTGCCGCATCTCGAAGGGATTGGCCCAGCCCAGACGGGTGAACTCCATGGTATCCGGTTCGCCACGCAGTGCCGGCTGCCGGTCGCCGAAACTGTCCCGGGCCGGCCGGGCGATCAGCTGCTCGATGTCCAGGGTCAGAAAGGTCAGGGTCCGCTGCTGGGCTTCCAGGCGGGCCGCGTGACGTTCCAGATGGGCGCGATTGTCCAGTGCAGAACTGAGGCTGATATGGGCCATGGCATACATGCCGGCAAAGATACTCATTGCGACAAGCAGCTCCAGCAGACTCAACCCCCGCTGGCGTGTCACTGCAGCCCGTGGCACCTCCATCAGCCTTCCTCCGCCGGTCGCCCGAGCAGACTCGTCAGCGTATGGCTGGTGTGCCCGCCCTCTTCCGGGCCCACTTCAATATCCACCCGGCGGGTGCCGGGCCAGGGGCCGTCACTGACCCGCGTGCGAATCTCCCAGCGCTTGCCGTCGCGCTCCAGGGTTTCGTCGTCCGTTCCGGTGGACGGCCACTGCTGGAAGACCTGCAGCTCCACCAGCTTGTCGCTGGCGATGGTGGACGCCAGGGTGCGCTCTTCCATCCAGGTGTAGGCGGAAGCCGCGCCACCGATACTTTGCGAGAGCACCACGATGGCAGTGACCAGAATGGTCAGCGCGACCAGCACCTCCACCAGTGTGAATCCGTTCTGCCGTTTCACTGCTCATCTTCCTCTATCCGGCCACGTCCCAGCGAAGTCAGTCGGATCCGGAACGGCCGTTGTGCTTGCCGGTCACTTTCCAGTACCAGTCGCGCGGCGCTCGACTCGCCACTGGGAAAGAAGAAAAGCTGGGGCAGTTCTTGCTCGCCTTCGTCCTCGGCCTGATCCTGCTCGCGGAAGAACTCACCGGGGTCCATGCCCTCCCGCCGGTCGTCGCGCTGATCCGGAGTCTCCAGCGTCCAGTCGAGTCTCATTCCCTCTTCCAGATAAAGGACCCGGGGCGCGCCCGGCGTATCGGGAACAAAGGCGGAAAACTCCTGTTCCACCGGGTCGAAACGCATCGGCTCGATCCGGTCAGAATGCAGCCGGAGGGCAAGAAACTCGCCCAGAAACAGGCTCTGCTCGCCCATGGTGTCGAGCAGGTCGACCACCTTGCCGGCCTTGCGCTCGAGCTTGCGGTGTTCGTCACCGCCAAAGATCAGTGGCGCGGCGACCGCGCTGATCAGTGCGACCAGCGCCACGACCACCAGAATCTCGAGCAGCGTAAAGCCCGCCGGGCGACGGGCCGCTCGCGCCCGGAAGCGGTGCCCGGCTGCCACGGGGATCACCGGCACTGCCGCGTTAGCGACGATTGCGGTCTCGAGTCTCCCGATAACTGATCTCGGCATCGTGACCTTCCCCGCCCTCGCGGCCATCGGCGCCGAGAGAGTACAGATCGAAGGGGCCGTCGCGGCCGGGGCTGATATAGACATACTCATTGCCCCAGGGATCGGTGGGCACCTCGCTGAGGTAGCCCTCCGGGTTCCAGTTGCGCGCATCGGCGGGTTCCCTGACCAGGGCTTCCAGGCCCTGCTCGGTGGTCGGGTAACGACCATTGTCCATGCGGTACATGTCCAGCGCATTGGCAATGCCCTGCATGTTCGCCTTCGCCATGTCGACCCGGGCCTGTTCGCCCCGGCCTATGACGTTCGGTACGACCAGTGCCGCAAGCAGCCCGAGGATGGCAACCACCACCAGGATCTCGATCAGGGTCAGGCCCTGTTGCTGCCGTGCAGCCTTCATCATCATCATTCTCGTCATCTCCCGGAAATTCCTTTCCTTTACTCGGTCGTTTCGCTTCCCGTCCGCCGGATCGCGGTGTCTGGGCGCTGTTTTTGGCCCCGACCCCGATTTTCCGCGCTGCGCGAGGCTCAGTCCAGCCCGAAGACCGCGTTCATCTCCAGCACGGGCAGCATCATCGCCAGCACAATCACGACCACCAGTCCTGCCATCAGCAGGAGCATCAGCGGACCCAGCAGTCCTACAATGGTATTGACCACCACGCCCAGCTCGCGTTCCTGGTATTCGGCGGCCCTGGTAAGCATTCTGTCGAGTTCCCCGCTGGATTCACCGCTGGCGATCATCTGCACCATCATCATGGGAAAATGGCCGCTGCGCTCCATGGCCTTGCTGAGGCTGCCTCCCTCGCGCACCCGGGCCGCGGAATCCTTTACCGCATCGCGGATGGCCAGGTTGGTCACCACCTGGGAGGAGATCGCCAGCGCCTCCACCAGCGGCACCCCGCTTCGCGAAAGGATTCCCAGTGTGCTGGCCAGCCGTGCGCTGTCGGCGGCCCGCAAGAGCCCGCCGATCAGCGGCATGGATGCCAGTCGCTGGTGCACGGCCATGCGGAAATCCGGCTGCCGCATGGCCCGGACGAACCCGATGATCAGCGCCGCGATCACCAGCGCCACCAGCCAGATCCAGTCCCGGAAAAAGTCACTGGTGCCGATCAGCAGCCGGGTGAGAAACGGAAGGCCCTCCTCGTGGCGGGCGAAGACCTCCATCATGCGGGGCACCACATAGGTCATCAGGAAGATGATGATCAGTATGGAAAACCCGAAAATGAATCCCGGATACAGCAGCGACTGCATGACCGTGCGGCCGGTGTCCTGGCGGGTCTCCAGGTAGTCGGCAAGCTGCTCGGTCACCTGCTCGAGATGCCCGCTCTGTTCGCCGGCGGCCACCGTTGCCCGGAACATCTCGGAGAACGCCCGGGGATACTCCGCAAGGCTGGCCGCCAGGCTGTGGCCCTCCATGACCTTGCTGCGAACTCCGAGGATCACGCGCTCCACATGGGTCCGCCCGGACTGGCGGGCCACGGCCGCCAGGGACTGCTCCACCGGCATCCCGGAACGCAGCAGCGTGGAAAGCTGGCGTGTAACCAGGGCCAGTTCCCCGGCACTGAGCCGGCCCTGGCGCGAGAAACGCGACAGCAGCCCGTCGCCGGATTTCCCGTGGGCCTCTTCCACATCCAGCGGCACCCAGCCCTGGCCGCGCAGTTGCTGGCGGACCTGCCGGTTGCTGTCCGCCTCCAGCATTCCCTTGCGGACCTTGCCGCGGTCATCCAGGGCACGATATTCAAAGGCAGGCATCAGGTCTCCCGGGTCACCCTGAGAACTTCCTCGATGCTGGTCTCCCCGGCAAGCACCTTGCGCCAGCCGTCCCGGCGGATACTGGGCGTGCGGGTTCGCGCATGGCGCTCGAGGGCATGTTCACTGGCGCGATCATGGATCAGCTCCTGCATGGGGCCATCCACCACCACCAGTTCGTAAATGCCGGTACGACCCCGGTAGCCGAGCTCATTGCAGGCTTCGCAGCCGACCGGCTGATAGATCCGGGGTTGTTCGTCCGGGCCGAGCCCGAGCAGTTCGCGCTCCTTGTCGGTAGCCGGATGGGCCTGCTTGCACTCGGGACAGAGCATCCGTACCAGTCTCTGCGCCATCACGCCAAGCAGGCTGGATGAGAGCAGGAAGGCCTCCACCCCCATGTCCTGGAGGCGGGTCATGGCCCCCACGGCGCTATTCGTATGAAGCGTGGACAGCACCAGATGCCCGGTCAGGCTTGCCTGAACGGCAATCTCGGCGGTCTCCAGGTCCCGTATCTCGCCGACCATCACCACGTCGGGATCCTGGCGCAGAATGGCGCGCAGCCCCCGGGCAAAGGTCATGTCCACCTTGGTGTTCACCTGGGTCTGGCCGATGCCCTCAAGCTGATACTCGATGGGGTCTTCCACCGTGAGGATATTGCGGCTGGAATCGTTCAGCTCGGTCATGGACGCGTACAGTGTGGTGGTCTTGCCCGAGCCGGTGGGGCCGGTCACGAGGATGATGCCGTGGGGCCGAGAGATGAGCTCCTGCATCTCCCCGTGCGTCTCCTCGCCCATGCCCAGGTGGCCGAGCCGCAGGCGCCCGGCCTGCTTGTCCAGCAACCGCAACACCACCCGCTCGCCACTGCTCGAGGGCATGGTGGAGACCCGCACGTCCACGTCCCGGCCACCCAGACGAAGTGAGATCCGCCCGTCCTGGGGAACCCGCTTTTCGGCGATGTCCAGCCGTGCCATGACCTTGATGCGCGAGACCAGCAGCGGGGCCAGCTCCCTTCTGGGGGTGAGCACTTCGCGCAATACGCCATCCACCCGCATGCGCACCACCAGGCGTTTCTCGAAGGTCTCGATATGGATATCGGAGGCATCCTCGCGAATGGCCTCCTGGAACAGGGCGTTGATCAGGCGGATGATGGGGGCATCATCCTCCTGCTCCAGCAGGTCGGAGGTCTCGGGAAGCGCATTGGCCAGGCTGGCCAGATCCAGCCCTTCCAGGTTATCCGCCGCCTCGGCGGCCGCACCCCGCTGCTGCTCATAGACAATGGACATGGCGCTGTCGAAGGCGGGCTCGTCGAGTTTTCGCAGCGGCGGCATCCACCCGAGCCAGCGGCGCACTTCGGCCAGCACGGACGGCTCGATCGGCGGGGAGCAGCACAGCTCCGGCTCGCCCTGGTCATCGCGGCGAAGCATGACCCGGTAGCGCCGGGCATAGCCGTAGGGAAGCAGCGTCAGACCGCTCTCGTCGGTGCGGGGCTGTTCGGCATCGTCCACCGCCGCCCGGTTTTCGTCGATATCCTGCTCAAGCATGGGCTGTGTCCGCAAAGGCCCTGAGTCCATCCGGTCCGGGGTTCGCCCCGGTATGCCGGTGGACACTAGTATTTATCAATCAGAACTTCAATTATACCCCGGGCCGTAGGGGACAACTCGGTAAACTGGAATCCGGCATGATACTCGCCCGGGCTGTCCAGCCGGTTCCACCAGATCAGCCGGGCGTCGAAGCTCAGGGTGTTGACCCCCTTTATCGGCTCGGGCAGTACCATGCTCAGCGGCAGCTCCTGGCCCTCATTGCCCTCGTGACGCATGAAGAGCTTGAAACCGTCCTCGCTGATATTGAGCAGCCGCCCAACGTTGCCACCAGTGCTTCGGTCGAAGACCACCATCTCCCGGAAAATCTTCTTGCGCCGGAAGCGCCGCTGCTCGCGTGCGCGCAGCTCCTCATCAGGCAGTTCCCTGCCGGAGACATCGCGGAAAAGGATCACGGTGCCGGAAAAGGCATCGCCTTCCCGGTTGACCGGGCTCGCGGTCATTTCCACCATCACCACATGCTCGTCGATGCGGGCGTGAAGTGGGTGCTGGTTCTGCCAGCTCTCGCCGCGGCTGCACGCCTCCAGCAGCGGCGAGGCTTTCCAGGACCAGCGCCGGTTGCCCTTGCTGTCGTGGAAGAGGACGTCTTCCACATTCAGTCCCTGGAGCCGTTCCCGGGAGGTGCTGAGCAGCGCACAGGCGGCATCATTGCAGAATGATATCACCCCTTTTTCGTCGGTGCCGATCACCCCTTCACCGAGTGCCTGGAGCAGGCGCTCGTTCTGGTCCTTGAGCCGCTTCATCTGGACCACGGCCTGCTGAAGCTTGCGCTTTTGCAGGTCCAGTTCCAGGAACACATTGACCTTGGCTTCCAGAATCTGCTGGTCAATCGGCTTGAACAGATAATCCACCGCGCCGCATTCGTAGCCCTTGAATACGTAGCGCTCCTCCTTGCTGATCGCGGTGACAAAGATAATGGGAATATTGCTGGTGCGGCGGTTCTTGCGAAGCAGATGAGCCACTTCGAAGCCGTCCATCTCCGGCATCTGTACATCGAGCAGGATCAGCGAGAAATCGTGCTTGAGCGCCATCTGCAGCGCTTCATTGCCCGACGTCGCCATCACAAGATGCCGGTGAGGCGATTCGAGAATCGCTTCCAGTGCGACCAGATTCTCCTGATGGTCATCCACGACCAGAATATTCTGCTTGATCATTCCGTTACCCGAAAACCTCTTCCATTATATAGTGCCCGAGCTGATCAGGGTCGCCAACCTCCATGGCCGCACCCGCCTCGATTGCCGAAGCCGGCATGGCCGCGGCCTCCGCGGTAGCCGGATCCTGCACCAGCGTGATTCCCCCGCGCATGCGTATATACCGGAGCCCCGCAGCGCCATCGTTGTTTGCCCCCGTCATGAGCACACCCAGAAGCCCGGATCCGTACACATAGCCGGCAGAAAAGAATAACTCGTCGATAGCGGGCCTGCTGTAGTGTACCGGAGGCCCCATGGAAAAACATACGCGCCGGGCTGCATCCACAAGCATATGGTAGCCCGGTGGCGCCACATAAACCCTGCCAGGCTCCAGCACGTCGCGGTCTTCCGGCGACACCACCTCCAGTGCGGTGCGCCTGGAAAGCAGCGCCGGGAGCTTCTCACCCGCGTCGTGGCGTTGATGCTGCACGAGCACGATGGGAACGGGCAATGCCTCCGGCAGACCGCCGAGCAGACGCGAAAAGGCATCCAGCCCTCCCCAGGAGGCGCCCATCGCCACAGCCTGGATGCGCCGGCCGGCCGGGCTCATGGGGTGTCGTCACCCTCATTTTCGCCCTGGTCGCCGGATTTTGCCTTCTTTTCCGCCTCATAGGCCGCACGGTATTTCTGCGCTTCCTTGAGCTTCTCCTGTAGCTCGCGCCGCTGGCGGTCGAGCTGCAGAAAGAAGTTCACCTTGCTCTGCAGGATCATCGGATCAAGGGGCTTGAACAGGTAGTCTACCGCCCCGGACTGGTAGCCCTTGAAAACGTACTGCTTTTCCTTGCTGATCGCAGTTACGAAGATAATCGGAATGTTCTCGGTATCCTTTTTCTGGCGCATTAGCTCGGCGACTTCAAACCCGTCCATTCCCGGCATCTGCACATCAAGGAGGACAAGGGATATGTCCTCCTTGAGAAGGATCTTGAGCGCATCGGGTCCGGACGTGGCCTTGATCAGGGTGCGTCCTTCTTCCTCGAGAATTGCCTCGAGCGACACCAGATTCGATTCCTGGTCATCGACCAGCAAGAGCTTCTGTTCAATCATTTTTTGTCCCGTTCATGAATCTGTCTTGTGCGAAAGATCTTCTGCGCGGCCACCACCGGCTCAAAGGCGTCCTCGCATCCGGAAAACCGGAGACTCTCCTTGGTGCCCAGGCACAGAAAGCCCCCCAGGTCGAGACTGTCCAGGAAAAGGCTGAATACGCGCTCCTGCAGTTCCCGATCGAAGTAAATCAGTACATTGCGGCAGATGATGACGTTCATCTCGCCAAAGACCTGGTCCGTAGCCAGATCATGGTCCGCGAAGACGATGTTGCGTTTGAGACGCTGATCCATGATCACGCCGTCATACTTGGCGGTATAGTAGTCCGAAAGCGAACCCTTTCCCCCGGCCCTGCGGTAATTCTCCGAGTAAGCCCGAATGGACTCGATCGAATAAATGCCCTTTCTGGCAATGGAGAGCACACCCTTGTCGATATCCGTGGCATAGATCATGCTGCGCTCGTACAGGCCCTCCTCCTCGAGCAGGATCGCCATGCTGTAGATTTCCTCGCCGGTGGAGCAGCCGGCGTGCCAGAGCTTGATGAACGGATAGGTCCGCAGCACCGGCACCACCTCCTCGCGGAAGGCGCGATAGAAATCCGGGTCGCGGAACATCTCCGTTACGTTGACCGTGAGATCGTTGAGAAGATTCACGAAGAAATGCCGGTCGCGCATGACCCGGTCGGTCATCTCCATGATGGTAGAAAACCCGGACATCTGCTGACGATGGAGAATACGACGGCGCAGTGATGCCTTGGAGTAGCACCGGAAATCATAGCCATAGAGGTGGTAGATCGCCTCGAGAAGCAGGCGGATCTCCACATCCTCTATGTTGACGGCTTCGTCTGTAATCTCCGCCTCGGGTTTCACCGCTTTGGTGACCTCCCTGCTTGTGGGGCTACCCGTTTACCGGGGCAGCCATACTCTCATCAGTGACGTCAGCTTGCCCATTTCGATGGGTTTGGAACAGTAGTCGTTGGCTCCGGCCTCGATGCACTGGGCGCGGTCGTCCTTCATCGCCTTGGCCGTCAGCGCCAGGATCGGAAGCCGCGCGAAGCGTTCCTGTTCCCGGATCCTGCGCATGGCCTCATAACCATCCATTTCCGGCATCATGATGTCCATCAGCACAAGATCCACGTCCGGATTGTTGTCCAGCGCCTCGAGTGCCTCGATGCCGTTATTGGCGATTTCGATGGAGAAGCCGAGATCCTCCAGTTGGGCCGAAAGCGCATAGATATTGCGCATGTCGTCATCCACGAGAAGGAGTCTCTTGCCCTCGAAAACGTCGTCACGGTGTTCGATGGCGGTGGTTGAAGGCTCCTTCTGGCCGGAAGGCAGGCTCGACTCCAGCCAGTGCAGGAAAAGTGAAGCTTCATTGAGCAAACGCTCCGACGAACGGTCGGTCTTGAGAATGATCCGGTCGGCATACTTGCGCAGCTTCGATTCCTCATCACGGCTCAGATCCTTGCCCGTGTAGATGATCACCGGCACGTTGTCGTACTGGTCATCTTCATGGATCGTTTCGAGCAGCTCGATGCCGCTCATGTCCGGGAGCGTCAGGTCCAGGATCATGCAGTCAAAGACTTCCTCGCGAAGCAGCTTCAGTGCGGTAGCGCCGTCGGTCGCGGGGGTGATGTTCACACCACCGGAGTCGAACAGCTCGCGAATGCTTTCGTGCTGTATCTCGCTGTCTTCGACCACCAGCAGGCGCCGTACATTGCTTTCAGTGGCACGCTCGATATTCGCGAATGCCTCCTCCACATCCTCCTTCTTGATCGGCTTGGAAAGAAAATCGATGGCGCCGGCCTCCAGTGCTTTCTTGCGCTCGTCCTTCCCGGAAAGGAAATGCACCGGAATGTCCTTGGTCCGGGCTTCCGCCTTGAGCCTTTCCATTACCTCCCAGCCGTCCATGCCGGGCAGCCCAATATCAAGAATGATGGCACTGGGACGGTGATGCCTGGCGTACTCCAGCCCGGTCTCGCCATCCGGACAGACATGGGCCTCCAGGCCATAATCCGAAGCCAGCTCGACCAGGACCTTGGCGAAATCGGCGTCATCCTCGATGATCAGCACCGTCTTCTCGCGCACGTGCCAGGCCTCTTCCGAAGGGGCTTCTCCGGCGTGCTGCCCGGCTGCGCTCGCAGCCGATGAAACGGGCTCGGGCGCGGCACTGGCAATCACCGGCGCTTCGCCGGATGCATCGTCCTGCTCCTCGCCTTCCTCCAGGAGCGAGGCATCTCCTGCCGGCAGGTAGAGACTGAATGTGGTGCCCAGGCCCTCGCCTTCGCTGTACAGCGTGATATCGCCGCCAAGCATGCGGGCAAGCTCCCTGGAGATCGTCAGGCCCAGGCCGGTGCCGCCGTACTTGCGACTGGTGGTGCCATCTGCCTGCTGGAAAGCCTCGAAGATCTGCATCTGCTTTTCCTGGGGAATGCCGATCCCGGTGTCGATCACCGACAGGCGCAGGGTCTTTTCAGGAACCAGCTCCCGACTGGGCAGCTTCTCGTCCTTGCCGGGCTGCTCGATGCTGAGCGTGACGCTGCCCTCCTCCGTGAACTTCAGGGAGTTCGAAAGCAGGTTCTTGATGATTTGCTCAAGCCTCTGACGGTCGGTGTAGAGCCTGTCAGGCAGGTTATCACCCAGCCGGGTATGGAACTCTACTCCCTTGTTCTCGGCAATGTGGGCAAAGTGCCGCTGGAAGTGATCGGCCAGCTCCGCCGGCTCCAACTCGTCATAGACAACATCCATCTTGCCTTCCTCGATCTTGGAGATATCGAGGATATCGTTGATCAGCGAGAGCAGGTCGGAGCCGGCGGAATGAATGACGGAGGCATGTTCGACCTGCTTGTCGGTGAGATTGCCCTTCTTGTTGTCCGCCAGGGCATTGGAAAGGATAAGAATGCTGTTCAGCGGCGTGCGCAGCTCATGGGACATGGTCGAGAGAAACTCGGACTTGTACTTCGATGAAAGCTCGAGCTCCTCGATCTTGGTCTGCAGCTCGTCCCGGTAGAGTTCCAACTGCTTGTTCTTCTCGGCCATCTCGGCCTTCTGCTCCGAGAGAATCTTCGCCTGGGCCTCGAGCTCCTCGTTGGTAACGCGCAGCTCCTCCTGCTGTGCCTGAAGGCTTTCCTCGGAGGCACGCAGCTGCTGGGCCTGTGATTCCAGCTCCTCGTTGGTCGAGCGAAGCTCCTCCTGTTGCTCCTGCAGCTTGGATTCGGAAGCGGCCAGCTCCATGGCCTGATTCTCCAGGTCTTCGTTGACCCGGGCCATTTCCTGCTTCTGCTTCTCCAGCTCCCGGGACTGCTCCTCGGATTTCTCTAGCATTTCGGCCAGCCGGCTCCGGCTCTGGGAGGTATGCACGGCCACCGCGATGCTGCGCGTGCCCTCATCCAGTATCCGCTGGTCGTCCTCGTTGAACTCGCGAAATGCCGCAAGCTCGAGAACACCCTTCAGTTCGTTTTCGTGGACGATGGGTGTGACCACCACATTGCGCGGTGTGCCCTCACCAGTGGCGGAGCCGATGCTCAGGTAATCGTCCGGAACCCGGGTCAGAAGAATCTGCTTTTTCTCCAGTGCGCACTGGCCCACCAGGGACTCGCCCGGGGCAAACTCGTTCGCCAGGTTCTTGCGCTTTTCCAGCGCATAGGAGCTGCTCAGGCGCAGGACCTCCTCGTCCTGGTCAAACAGGTAAAAGGCTCCCGCCTGGGATTCCAGCACCGGCACCAGATAGCTCAGCATGCTGTCACCGAGTTCCTGTAGGGTCATGTCCCCGCGCATGCGTTCGTTGAGCTCGGCCAGCATGGTCTTGTGCCGTTCCTCGCGGCGGTCCTCGTCGCGCCGGGTCTTCAGCGTATCGCGCATGTGCCGGATGGCCTTGAGCAGGCGACCGGTCTCGTCATCGCTGTGTACATGGATATCGGCGTCCCAGTCGCCGCTGGCGATGGTATCGGCCACATCCACGGAGTACTCGAGCGCGCTGGTGATGCCGCGGGTGACGCGCCAGGAGATCAGCGCAAGCAACGCAAGGGCGAAGGCCCCCAGGGTCACACCGATCAGTTGGGTGTTGCGGCTTTCGTTGCGTGTGGTTTGCAGGTGACGTTCGAAGGAAGTATAGCGTTCCCGTTCAAAGGCACGGTGGGCATCCTCGAACTGGTGCTGGAGCTCCTGGACCCGGCTGATGCCGTCAAAGAATTCGTCCTGGCCCAGGGTGTCCTCGATCATGCCCCGCGCCAGGAAGGTTGCCTGCTCCATGTACTCGGTAAACAGCTCGCTCAGCGAGGCGACACGCGCCTCAATGCCGGGATCAAGCTCACTGATCGAGTCAAGCCGCTCGAGCAGCTGCTCGCCCTGCTCCCGGGCCTCTTCCAGGGCCGCCCGGTTTTCCTCGTTGATGGCGGCAATGAAGCTCTCCCGGATACTGATGAAATCAACCTGGTTGCGGTTGATGTTCTCCAGAACCGGAAAATCGGTGTGTTCCACGGCTTCCAGGTGCCGGATATTGGCGTCCATGACAAGGTAGCTGTACAGGAAATAGGCCAGGAAGGCGAAAATCCCCAGTCCGGCCAGCGACAGGATCTTCAGCCGGACCGACATATGCTTGAACCACTCCATCAGGCTTCCCTCTGGCAGCCCCGCACCTGATTCTGGCGGGTTATTATTCTCTCTGGTATGAACGCATTCAGATAAAAGTATCAGGCGAAAAGCAGCGTAGCAGACGGCAAGGCTGTGCGGCAATTCACGTGACGGACTCAGGACACTGATTTTACGGCATTTATACGCCCGGGAGCGGGCGCGGTGCAGACCGGGGAGCGGTGGATGCCATTCGGGCCCTCAGATCTTTCACCGGTCTGGAAGCCATGGGGAATGTGACAGAGTATCAATGGGTTGCGGGCACCTTCTCATCCGGTTCGCCCCGCTGCCAGTTGGCGGGTGACCGCCCCGGGACGGCCCGGCCTGTGCTGCACCCTCGCCTTTTCAAAGGTGTCGCAAAGGTCTCATGCACCTGCGGGAGCGCTGCTTGCAACGCAAACCGCCCCGAATTCCCGGAACGGAGGAGGGTCGGGATTCAGAATTGTTGTTCTTCTGGTGCCCGGGGCCGGGCTCGAACCGGCACGTCCCGAAGGACAAGGGATTTTAAGTCCCTTGCGTCTACCAATTTCGCCACCCGGGCGGCTGGCTGGATCAGGCAATCAAGGTAGTCCGGAGGGAGGGAAAGAACAATGGAGGCTGGGGTCGGAATCGAACCGGCGTACGCGGAGTTGCAGTCCGCTGCATAACCACTCTGCCACCCAGCCGAATGCTCGGGCCCGGCTTTCCGGGCAGAAAATCTGGAGCGGGAAACGAGATTCGAACTCGCGACCCCAACCTTGGCAAGGTTGTGCTCTACCAGCTGAGCTATTCCCGCTCTGCGAGGCCGCCACCGGCGACCAGCGGAGGGGATTCTACCCCAGAGCCCGATTGTGTCAAGCCGGCATTTGCCCGGCAGCGGCCATGATCCGTCTCAGCCGTCCCGGCCGTGGCTCGGCCACAGTTGCGACCAGGCGGCCCGGAGATAGGAGATCATGGACCAGAGCGTCAGGGCCGTGGCCAGATACAGGAGCGTGTAGGAAAGCCAGAGATCCGGTGTCATCACCAGTTCGCCGCCCTTGGTGCGTCCCGGCGTCTGCACCAGCAGCGCGGCAATGGCCACAATCTGCAATACGGTCTTGACCTTGCCGATCCAGCTCACCGCCACCCGTGCACGCTGGCCGATTTCGGCCATCCATTCGCGCAGCGCCGACACGGCAATCTCGCGCGAGATAATCACCACCGCGGGCACTGCCATCCAGGCGGTCGCATGGGTCTGCACCAGCATGACCAGTGCCGCGGCGACAATCAGCTTGTCCGCTACCGGATCCAGAAAGGCGCCGAAACGGCTGGTCTGTTGCCAGCGGCGGGCGAGCCAGCCGTCGATGATGTCGGTGATGCCGGCCACCACGAAGATCCCGGCTGCCAGCCAGCCGCTCCACCCCAGCGGAAGGTAGAAGGCGAGCATGAACACCGGGATCAGTGCCAGACGCGTCAGCGTCATCAGGTTCGGTAATGTAAGGCGAGGTTCTTCCGCTTGCGGGGATGTCATGAAGCCGCGTTCCTGATCCGTTGACATGAAGGTGGGCCATTATAGCCCCGGCTGCCGAGCTCACACCAAGAAAACCTTGTCCCGGCCCGGGTGGTTCGTTTATTCATGAAGCCAGTCATAGATTACCTCCGCGAGCTTCCTGCTGATCCCGGGCGCCGAGGCGAGTTCCTCGACACCCGCATCGCGCAGGCGCTCCAGACCTCCGAAATACTGCAGCAGCTGCTGCCGCCGGTTCGGCCCCACGCCGGGGATCTCCTCGAGCAGCGAAGCCCGGCGGACCTTGCCGCGCCGCGCGCGATGGCCGGCGAGCGCGAACCGGTGGGCCTCGTCACGAACCTGCTGGAGCAGGTGCAGGCCCGGATTGTCCGCCGCCGGGCTCAGGGGCGCGCCCCGCACCCGGTGCAGCACCTCCTGGCCGGGCCGCCGCGCCGGGCCCTTGCTGATCGCCAGCAGCACCGTCTCCTCCAGCGCCGGAATGTCCTCCAGGACTTCGGCCACCGCCGAAAGCTGCCCGGCGCCGCCGTCGATGAGCACCAGATCCGGCGGCTGGCTTCCCTCACGGCTGAGCCGACGGTACCGCCTTCGCACCGCTTCGGCCAGGGCCGCGTAATCATCCCCCTCGCGCTCCGGGGCAACGTTGAAGCGGCGGTACTGGTCGCGCCGGGCCTCTCCCTGCTCGAAGACGACACAGGACGCCACCGCCCGTTCTCCGCCGGTATGACTGATATCGAAACACTCGATCCGCGCGGGCGGGCCATCCAGCGACAGCAGCGCGCGCAGCGCCTCGACGCGACGCTCCAGGGTGTCGCGATCGGCCTGGCGACTCACCAGAGCCTGCATGGCGTTATCGACCGCCATGCGCTGCCAGCCACGCCGCTCGCCACGCACGGACCAGGACAGCCGGATCTTCCTTCCGGCATGCCGACTCAGGGCCTCTTTCATGCCCGCAGGACCTTCGATCTCCCGGTCGAGAATGATCTCACCGGGCAGCGCGGGCCCGGCCGCGGACAGGTAATACTGGCCCAGGAAGGCCTCCAGGATTTGGGTTTCGCTTTCGTCGCCGCGGATGCGGGGAAAGTGGCTGCGCGGACTGAGCACCCGGCCCTCGCGCACCGGCATCTGCTCGACCACCGCCTGCCCGCCGGCACAGGCCACCGCGAGCACGTCCACATTGCCCCGGCCGGTATCCATGTACTGCTTCTGCTGGATACTGCGGATCGAGGCGATCTGGTCGCGCAGCTCCGCGGCACGCTCGAAGCGCTGTTCCGCCGCCGCCCGGTTCATCTGCGAGGCCAGCACATCGGTGACCTTTTCGTCGCGCCCGGCGAGAAAGTCCAGCGCCAGGTTCACCTGTTCACGGTACGTCTCCTCGCTGACCAGGCCGACACAGGGCCCGGTGCAGCGCTGGATCTGGTACTGCAGGCAGGGCCGCGAGCGGTTGCGGAAATAGCTGTCGCTGCAGTTTCGCAGCTGGAAGACCTTCTCCACGGTGTTGAGGGTCTCGCGCACCGCACCGCTGTCCGGATAGGGCCCGAAGTAGGTCGACCTGCCCCGGCGCGCGCCGCGGTGAAAGGCGATGCGTGGCCAGGTGTCGCCGGTGGTCACGCGGATATAGGGATAGGATTTGTCGTCCCGGAGCAGGATGTTGTACGGGGGGCGCAGCTCCTTGATCAGCGCCTGTTCCAGCAGTAGCGCTTCCGCCTCGGTGGCGGTGACCGTGGTTTCCACCGAGGCGACCCGCGTGACCAGCGCGCGGGTCTTGATGCTGTCCTGCTGGCGTCCGAAATAACTGCCGAGCCGCGCGCGCAGGTCCCGGGCCTTGCCGACATAGAGGACCTGCCCATCGGCATCCAGCATCCGGTAGACACCCGGGCGCCGGCTGCAACGGGCCAGGAAGGCACTGGGATCAAAACCGGTGGACAAATCAGTACTGCTCAACCCGCCATTTCGGAATCGAGCATACCATGACGCACTGCGAGCAGGGTCATCTCCACATCGCTGGTGATGCCGAGCTTCTCGAAGATGCGATAGCGATAGGTGTTCACCGTCTTGGGCGACAGGCAGAGCCGGTCGGAAATCTCCTGGACCTTGTGGCAGTTCACGATCATGACCATGATCTGCAGCTCTCGTTCGGACAGCAGGTCGAAAGGCGTGGCCCGGCTGTCCGAATAGGGCTTGAGCGCCATGGCCTGGGCGATGTTCGGGCTGAGGTAGCGCTGGCCCGCGTTCACCACGCGTATGGCGCGCATCATTTCGGTGACGTCGGCGCCCTTGGTCAGGTAGCCGGAAGCGCCGGCCTTGAGCAGGCGCGACGGGAACGGTTCCTCCTCGCAGACGGTCACCGCCAGCACACGGATGTCCGGGTTCTGGCGGGTGATCTTGCGGGTGGCCTCCAGGCCGCCGATACCGGGCATTTTCACGTCCATGAGCACAACGTCCGGTTCCAGTTCGCGGGCGAGCTTGAGCGCCTGCTCACCGGAGTCGGCTTCGCCGGCCACCCGCACACCATCCTGGTCATCGAGCATCCGGGAAATGCCCGCCCGAACGAGTTCATGGTCATCCACTACCAGCACACTGATCACAACGCTTCCCCCATAGGTTCATCCCTGACACGCGAAGCTCATCCTTGTATACCGTCTAAAGCCTACGCCCTGTCGGGGCAATGGGGAAGCCCCCGAGGCGCTTTTGGCTCAGGCGTACGACATTGATATTGAAGTGCTATATGAGGGACAAGGGACAAGGGGCAAGGGGCAAGGGGCGTGGCCAGGGGGAGGGAACTGGCGGAGAGGGTGGGATTATTCGCCAATCGCTATGGCGATTGGCTCACCCCTTCGGGGCCGCGGCCTGGTGGCCGCGTTCCTTCGCGGCGCTACGCGCCGCTCGGTCGAACCGATGGGTTCGAAACAGGACCACCCTCTCCGCCAGACACAAAAAAAGGGCCAGAAGGCCCTTGTTCTTGCGTCTGGCGGAGAGGGTGGGATTCGAACCCACGGAGGGCTACAAACCCTCGGCGGTTTTCAAGACCGCTGCATTCAGCCACTCTGCCACCTCTCCGAAGGGCGCATCATAACCGGGGCGGAAGTGGAGTCAAGGACAGAGCCCTTCGGCAAACGGCCCGATGCTTCGCTCCACAGGGGCTGGCATACCGCGCCCTTTGCCCGCCTGGTTCCACAGTATGCGCCATGGCCGGAACCGGGTTTACCTTGTCCCTTGTCCCTTGCCCCTTGTCCCTTTCTCGTCTAGCTTTCCGTTCAGTAGGGACCATCAACGAACGGAGAGCCTCGTGCGGGTATGGATCATGCTGGCCGCCCCGCTGTGGCTGGCCGGCTGTGTCACGGTCGAGCCGGATTCCGGGACCGCGGCCGGTGCGGATCCGGTGCTCTGGCTCCAGGACCGTGAGCCTGCCCGGGTGCTCGCCGATTTCCCGATCGGCGAGGCTACCCGGCAGGATCTGCTCAATACGCTCAGTGCGCCCCATGAACGCCGGGCCGGCAACGGTCGGGAGGAATGGATCTATATCGGCACCCGACCCGGCGGCGGCGCCGATGCCGTCGGCCATTACATCGTCAGTCTCCGCGACGGCGTGGTCCGCGATCTGCTCTGGACCGGCGGCGGCCCCTGCGAAGGTTTCAGTGCCCGGGAAATCCAGTCGGGCGAGCGGAGCTGCTGAACAGGTACCATGACCTTCGCCGTCGCGCGCCCGGCTGCCCACCGAATGCTGACCGCCGGCGACCGACAACCGCTTCTTTGCTTCCCCGGCCCCGGGGCTCTATTATCCGCCTGATCAGGCTTACCGAACCAATCATGCAGGGGGTTTCATGGACAGCGAATACCGTCATATCGGCCGTTCGGGCGCCCAGGGCGTGCTCGAGGGCGCCCGGGCCGCCCAGGTGCTGCGCAATACCTACATGCTTCTGGGCATGTCCCTGGCCTTCGCGGCCGCCGCGGGCTGGTTCGCCGCCGCCCTGAACGTGGGTTTCGTGAATCCCTGGCTCGTGCTGGGTGTCTATTTCGGGCTGCTTTTCGCCAATGCGAAGCTGCAGAACAGCGCCTGGGGCATTCTGACCGTCTTTGGCATTACCGGCTGGCTGGGTTTCACCACCGGCCCCATTGTCAGTGCCTACGCGGCAGTGCCCGGCGGCATGGAACTGGTGTCAATGGCGCTGACCGGCACGGCGGGCATCTTCATCGCCATGTCGGCGGTGGCGCTGATCACCCGCAAGGATTTCAGCTTTCTGGGCAATTTCCTGCTGGTCGGCGTGCTGGTTGCCTTTCTCGGCGGCGTGGCCGCGCTGGCCTTTCAGTTGTCCATGCTTGCCATCGTGGTCTCCGGCATGTTCGTTTTCCTTTCTTCCATGCTGATCCTGTGGCAGACCAGCCGCATCATTCATGGCGGCGAAACCAACTATATCGCCGCCACGGTGCTGCTGTTCGTCTCGCTCTATAACCTCTTCCTGAGCCTGCTGCACCTGCTGACGGTGCTTACTGGCGACGACTGATGCGCTACAGCCTGCTGGTCACCGCCGGCCCCGACCGCCAGGCCAGTGCCAGTGCCCTGCGCACCGCGCGGGCACTGTATTCAGCCGGCCATGTGCTGCACCGGGTCTTTCTCTATCGCGAGGGCGTGCAGCTGGCCGATGGTTCCCGCCGCTGTGCCAGCGGTGACCCGGACATCGCGGCGGACTGGGCCCGCTTGCTCCACGAATGCGCCATCGACGGCGTGGCCTGCATCGGCACGGCCCAGCGTTACGGGATTCTTGATGAACGCGAGAGTGCCCGCCTCGCCGTCCAGGCCAGCCTGCGTACGCCCTGGCGCCTGGCAGGTCTCGGTGAATGGGTGGACGCAATGGTCAGCAGCGACCGCGTACTGCAGTTCGGAGCCTGAAATGTTCCTGTTTGTCAGCCGTCAGTCACCGGTGACCGGAGAAGGCCCACGGGACCTGTTCGACATGGCCGCAACCGTGGCCGTCTTCGGGCAGCCCTGTGCCCTGCTCTTTCTCGGCGACGCGGTTCTGCAGCTGTTGCCCGGCCAGCGACCGGAACAGGCGTGCAACCGCTCCACCGACGAGCAGCTCACCCTGCTTGCGGAAGGCGGCACCGGCTGCTACGCGGACGCGGAGGCACTGAGGGCCCACGGGCTCGACGCCGAGGCACTGCGACTGCCCGCGAAACCCCTTGAGCGATCGGAGCTGGGCGAGCTGGTCGCCCGGGCCGAGCAGGTTGTGGGCTGGTAGCCATGCTGCATCTTGTCGCCTTCTCACCCGCTCGCGCCGATCTGCGCGACCAGTTCCTCCGGGTGGTCCAGCCCGGCGACACCCTGTTTCTGCTGGAGGACGGCTGTCTGTTTGCCGCCACGGGAGACCACGTGAAGGCTCTGAGCGAGCAGTTGCCCGCCGGCTGTACGCTGGAGGTGCTCGGCGACGACCTGGCGGCCCGAGGCCTCTCCGTTGCCGACAGCGCCGTGCGGCAAACGGATCATGCGGGGCTGGTCCGCGCCAGCGAACGCCATGGCGCCAGCATGTCCTGGTGGCCCTCGTAACACTCCTCACCCTGCCGCGGCGGCGGCCCGCACATTGGGACAGACCTTTTTCCACCTCTGCCCCGTCGCGGGAGGGGCTCGCAAAAGGGTCTCATGGCGCCTTCGTTGCAGCAGTGGGGAACAGGAACCCGGCCGTACAGGCCGGAACCAGTGATCACTGCGGAAGCCGTGCCCACAGGAGCGCACCTTGGAGCGCGAAGAATCTGGCACCGTGCCGGAATTCGGCGTTTTCGCGCTGCAAGCAGCGCTCCTGCAGAGGTCAGGAGAGGTTCTGCTGTGGTTCCCGGAACCAGCGGTAGCGCTCGCGCAGCGCCACCACCGAGCCCACGATAACCAGCGCCGGCGGCCGCGGATCCCGTTCGCTGACAATCTCCGGAAGGCTCTCCAGGGTGCCCGCCAGGACTTCCTGGGCATCCGTGGTGCCCTGGGAGACCAGTGCCGCCGGGGTGTCGGCCTCCATGCCGTGCTCGATAAGCCGGCTGCAGATGTCGGGCAGGCTCAGCAACCCCATGTAAAAGACCAGGGTCTCGCGAGGCGTGATCAGTGCCTTCCAGTCCAGGTCCAGCTCGCCGTCCTGGCGGCGATGGCCGGTGACAAAGCGCACCGACTGGGCATGATCCCGGTGGGTGAGCGGAATGCCGGCATAGGCGGCACAGCCGGCGGCGGCCGTAACCCCGGGAACCACCTGGAACGGAATGCCCGCATCCACCACCTCATCGATCTCCTCGCCACCGCGACCGAAGATGAAGGGGTCCCCGCCCTTCAGCCGACAGACCTTCAGCCCCTTGCGGGCATAGTCCACCAGCAGGCGGTTGATCTCGTCCTGGCCAACCACATGCTCGCGGTTCTTCTTGCCCACATAGATCATTTCGGCATCCCGGCGGGCGAAGTCGAGAATATCCCGGGGAATGAGCCGGTCGTGGAGCACCACGTCCGCCTTCTGCAGCAGCCGCAGGGCCCGGAAGGTCATCAGGTCCGGGTCGCCCGGGCCGGTGCCCACCAGGTACACCTCACCCTGGCGGAGGCTGTCCAGGTCGGCGG
>SLJS01000164.1 GCA_007135015.1 Alcanivorax sp.
GGCAGCGAGGCCAATGCCATTGCTCCGGGCAAGCGCCCGCTTTCATCCATGACGCCGGCGTTTGTCGAATGGGGCGGTAATGTGGTCATACTGGGTACACCCGGGGGCAGCCGCATTATCACCATGGTGATGTTGGCCATCCAGGATGCGCTGGCGGGCAAGGAGCCGGAGGAATGGCTGGCCAGGCCCAGGTATCACCATCAGTATTTGCCTGACCGGGTGGAGGGTGAGCCGGACTTTATCGGAACGAAGGTTGCCAATGAACTGCGCGCCCTGGGACACGAACTGGAGTCCACGGGACGGCGCTACGGCAATATGCAGGTGGTCTTCCGGGACGCGCACGGAAATGTGACAGCGGTTTCCGACCCGCGGGGAATCGGTACCTCACAGACAGGTAGCAGGGAATATCCGTAAAGTGCGTTCACGTTGGTTCCGGTTTCGAGCCCCATGAGTCGGTATTCATTGACTCCGGCATCGAGCAGGAAGCTCTCCAGTTTGTTGCGGTTTTTCGCATGACGAATCGGAGCGGCCCCGGCAATTGGATCCAGGGTGTCCTGCTTGTTCCTCTGGAAATCCTGTCGAGCGAACAAGCCGGAATTCACTGTTATCGTTGGTATCCGGGAGCCAGGCATAAATGATGCGCTGATGAAGCAGCGTCCTGGAAATATCAACCGGCTCGACAATGTGCCCGGGCATCGTGTCGAGCAGGTTGGTGAGATCTCCGGGCTAGAAGCGCCAGTATAAACCGGCGCTCGGGCCGCGCAGGGCGACGCTTCCGATATTGTAATACTCGGTGGCTTCAATATTCAGACCCAGCCGCTCGCCCAGATCTATGTCGATGCCAGCGGCAAAGGACCAGTCGTCAAAGGTGCTTCGTGAGGTGCTGGCGCCTTCAGCTTCAAGGCGTTCTTCGCCCCAGGTGTAGCCGGCGGCGACATAGGGAGTGAAATTCGCAAACAGCGGATAGCCCAGGCGCAGGAAACCACTTGCCAGGTAGTTGTGGCGGAATTCCGCCTCTGTCTGATCATCCGCCAGGGTGTCTTTATTGTCATCAACGGTGGCGCCCACCCGAAGTTCGCTGGAAAAATATTCATTGATGTTGCCCACCAGTCGGATAAGCAGCTCGCCGGTTTCGAGCCGATCCTCACCAAAAAAGCGGTCGTCCTGCTCGAGGGCCGCGTAGCTGAGTCCGACGTACCCCTGGTTGAAGAAATCGTTGTAACCTGCCGCTGCCTGGCCTGTCAGGGCAAGTCCGGCAATGATGGAGATACAGACCTTTTTCATCGTTTTCACTCCCCGATGGAATCGGATGTCCGGGGCCCCGTCGCCCGGACAAGCGTCTTGTTATCGTAGTGCTTCGTATTCCGCCCTGCGTGTGCGACGCTCGCGTTGTTTCTCTTCGTGCTCCGCCGGCGTGCAGGCCAGGCAGCGCAGGAAGGTATTGCGTGCCGGCTGGCGGACAAGCGTTTCCGCGGCTTCATCCACGTTGCCTCCCAGGGCACTGAAGGGCAGTGTGGCGGTGAACGTTACCAGGCCCGCACCGGTTATCAGTCCGAGCACGGGTCGGGCAAAGAAGATATCCCCCACCATGGCGAATTCCCGGGCAGTTTCCTTGCCGTACTCCTGGCCCGGCCGGTTTGAAGCCTCGGCGGACAGCGGCGCCATGCCGGAGAGCATCAGGGTGGTGGCGAAGACTCCGGCCAGAACCGGCCGCTTTGCACGCTGCATGATGGAACCCTCGAATTGCTTGTTATAGTTAAAGTACTGCTGCCATTGTGGCGTCTAAGTCTTTAATATACCGACAATTGCTTCACAATCTACACTTTTGTGGGCATTCGGGCAAGCGTTCGCTCCGGCCCTGCGGGCCGGAAGTGGCGAGCGGCGCGAGGCGGGGGGCGAGTCTCTCTGAAGATTTCCGCGAAAACCCGCATCTCACGAGTTCCTATTTTATTGTTTTTGCTCGCTTTTATTCCGCTGCGACAGGTCCGTATGTCGCCCGCTGAGGCACCTTCTTTCCCCTTGTTCCTTGTCCCTTGCTCCTCGCCTCACGCGCCTACCTCTGGCACCGGGTGCAATAGACGGTGGCGCGCTGGCCCTGGCGGATTCCGGTCAGAGGCTGTGCGCAGGTGCGGCAGGCTTGCCCCTCGCGGCCATAAACCCGGAGGGTCTGACGGAAATAGCCGGGGCGTCCGTCGCCGCCGGTAAAATCCCGTAGTGTGGTGCCGCCGGCGGCAATGGCCGCTTCCAGCACCTCACGAACCGCCGACGCAAGGCGCCGGTAGCGCGCCAGGCTGACCCGCCCTGCCGGGCGCGTCGGGTGAATGCCGGACAGGAAAAGGCTTTCCTGGGCATAGATGTTTCCCACGCCCACCACCACGCGCGCATTCATCAGGAAGTTCTTGACCGCCACCCGGCGCCCCCTTGCCATGCGGTAGAGCCAGTCTCCGTGGAAGGCCTCCGACAGGGGCTCGGGGCCCAGGTCCGCCAGCAGCGGGTGGCAGCCGGGTCGGGGGCTCCACAGGAGTGCACCGAAGCGGCGCGGATCGGTAAAGCGCAGCACCCTGCCGCCTTCGAGCAGGAAGTCCACATGATCATGGGGGCCGGGGGGCTGTGGCTGCTGCAGTATACGCAACGAGCCCGACATACCCAGATGCAGGATCAGCTGTTCCCGGGCCAGTTCCAGCACCAGGTACTTGGCTCGCCGGCGGACCCTTTCCACGGGCTGGTTCCGCAGGGTGCGTACCTGTTCGGGCACGGCCCAGCGCAGCCGCGGCTGGCGCACCTGGATGGATTCGATATTCGTGCCTTCCAGGAAGGGAGCGATTCCGCGCCGGGTGGTCTCGACTTCGGGCAGTTCGGGCATCTGGGCGGGCTCACGGCGGCATGATAAGGTCGGCGCCCATTGTAACCGGCAGCAGGGCGGGGCACAGCCATGGGCTTGTGGCTTGGAGTGGATACCGGAGGCACCTTTACCGACTTCGTGCTGCTGGGCGACGAGGGCACCCGGATCCACAAGGTGCTGTCCACACCCCGGGCACCGGAGCAGGCTATCGTCCAGGGCATTCGCGAGATGGGCCTGGAAGAGGCCCTGCGCGCCGGCGCGCTGCACATCGTTCATGGCACCACCGTGGCCACCAATGCGGTGCTGGAAGGCAAGGGTGCCGATACTCTGTTTATCACCAACGAAGGCCTCGAGGACATTCTGCTGATCGGCCGCCAGACCCGTGCGCAGTTGTACAACCTGTGCCCGCCGCCTGGAGGGCAGGGACTGGATCGGCGGAACATGCTGGCAGTGGACTGCCGTACAGGCGCTGGCGGTGAGCGGGTCCGGGCGCTGGAAGAAGCGGAGCTCAAGCGCCTGGTCCGGGAGGTCGAGGCGCGGGATCCGGAAGCGGTGGCCATTTCACTGCTGTTCGGCTGGCTGGATGCGGCCGACGAGGAACGGATCGCCGAGGCATTGCGTGCTCCGGGCCGCTTTGTCTGCCGGGCCTCGGAACTGCTGCCCGTGGCCGGCGAGTACGAACGCGGCCTGACCACCTGGCTCAACGCCCGGCTCGGCCCCCGGGTCAGCGACTATGTGCAGCGCCTGCGCCGGGCCGTGGAACCGGCGCCGTTGTCGATCATGCAGTCTCATGGAGGCACGCTTTCGGCCCGGGCGGCCGCCGACCAGGCGGTGCATCTGCTTCTTTCGGGGCCCGCGGGCGGTCTCTGTGCCGCCCGGGCACTGGGCGAGCATCTCGGCGAGCCACGTCAGCTCACCTTCGATATGGGGGGAACGTCCACGGACGTGGCGCTTATCGAGGGCGACTTCCGTCTCACCATGGAAGGCCATATCGGGCACTGGCCCGTGGCGGTGCCCATGGTGGACATGCACACCATCGGCGCGGGAGGCGGTTCCCTGGCCAGGGTGGACCGCGCCGGCATGCTCCATGTGGGCCCGGAGTCCGCCGGCGCCGACCCGGGGCCCGCCTGTTACGGTCGCGGCGGCACCGAGGCCACGGTTACCGATGCCAATGTGTGGCTGGGTCGGTTGCCGGCCGGGCAGGCCCTGGGTGGCAGTCTCCGGCTGGACCGCGATGCCGCCGGCCGTGCACTGGCGGCTTTGGGTCAGCGCCTCGGGCTGGATGCGGAGCAGGCGGCCCGCGGCGTGCTGGAACTGGCCAATGAGCACATGGTGCAGGCCCTGCGGGTGATCTCCGTGCAGAAGGGCCATGATCCCGCGGATTTCATGCTTACCAGTTTCGGCGGGGCCGGCGGGCTTCATGTCTGTGAACTTGCCGGCATGCTGGGCATGGAGCGGGCCCTGGTGCCGCTGCACAGCGGGGTGCTGTCCGCCCAGGGGCTGGTGCGCGCGCCGCGGCAGCGCGAGCTTGTCCGAGCGCTGCCCGAGGGCGCGGACGCGGACCATATCGAAGCGGTGGCCGGGGCGCTTCGTCGCGACGGGGAGCAGGCGCTGCGGGACGAAGGCATGGCCGCGGAGGATATCCATGCGAGCACCATGGTGGAGCTTCGCTACAGGGGGCAGTCCTTTCAACTGGCCGTGCCCTGGGAGCGTTCGGCGGAGCAGGCCCGGGAGGCCTTCCACCGGCTGCACCGGCGACGCTATGGCCATCGGCTCGAGTTGCCGGTGGAACTGGTCAATGTGCGGGTGCAGGTACGCGCCGAACAGGTCCTGCCGGAGCCGCCCGGGCTTGCCGGGGGCGTTGCACCGCCTCGGGAGCGGGTGGGCGTCAGCGGTTGTGAGGGGGAGGTGGCGCTGTACTGGCGCGAGGACCTCGGCGCCGGGCAGCGGCTGGAGGGCCCGGCGCTGATCTGCGAGCCGGTGGCCACCACCTGGGTGGCGCCGGAATGGCGGTGTCTGGTGCTGCCCGACGGACATCTGTTGCTGCAGCGGCGCTGACGGAAGGCGCTCCGGTTGGCCCGAATGACATGGATTGTCGTCCATGCACCTGTACCCTTTTTTCGCGTCTGTCTAGAATGGGCAATTGATCGCTGTTTCAACCTCAATCGGCAAGATACCCTATGTGGAACGGTCTGTTTTCTCCCTCGGTTCTGGAACTGGTCCTGATCACGCTTGTGCTGACCCATGTCACCATCGTGGGCGTAACCGTGTACCTCCACCGGCATTCGGCGCACCGCGCCCTGACGCTCCATCCGGTCGCCTCCCATTTCTTCCGGTTCTGGCTGTGGCTGACCACCGGCATGAACACGAAGGAATGGACCGCCATTCACCGCAAGCACCACGCCCGTTGCGAGACGCCGGAAGATCCGCACAGCCCCCAGGTGCTGGGTATCAGGAAGGTGGTTGCCGAAGGTGCCGAACTGTATCGCGCCGAGGCGGATAACCGCGAAACCCTGGAGAAATACGGCTCGGGCACGCCGGAGGACTGGATTGAACGCAATCTCTACAGCCGTTTCCGTTATCTGGGAATCTCGCTGATGCTGCTGATCAATCTGGCGCTGTTCGGCGTAATTGGCCTGACGGTCTGGGCGGTACAGATGATCTGGATTCCCTTCTTCGCCGCCGGCATCATCAATGGTGTGGGGCACTACTGGGGATACCGCAATTTCGAGTGCACGGATGCCTCGCGGAATATCAGCCCGCTGGGTCTTCTCGTTGGCGGCGAGGAGCTGCACAACAACCACCATACCTATCCGAATTCCGCCAAGCTGTCGGTGCGCCGTTTCGAGTTCGATATCGGCTGGTTCTGGATTCGGCTGATGGAGCGCCTGGGCCTGGCGCGGGTGAACAAGGTGGCGCCCACGCCACGCTTTTCGCCGGAGAAAACCGCCGTGGATCTGGACACGGTGCGTGCACTGGTTACCAACCGTTTCGAGGTCATGGCCCGCTACCGCCGGGAAGTCATCCTGCCGGTGTTTCATGAGGAAAAAAGACGTGCCGGCGATGCCACCCGGGCGCTGTACCGTCGCGCCAGGGCGCTGCTGCACCGTGATGAAAGCCTGATCGACGAGCGTGACCGCCGGCGCCTGGAGCGTCTTACCGCCCAGAGCGAGCGGCTGGAGGCGATCTACCAGTACCGCCTGCGGCTGCAGCAGATCTGGTCGCGCACCAGCCAGAGCTCCCAGGAGATGCTTGAAGCGCTCCGGCAATGGTGCCGCGAAGCCGAGGAGTCGGGAATCCGCTCCCTCCAGGAGTTCGCCGCCCGCCTGCGCGCCTATAC
>SLJS01000031.1 GCA_007135015.1 Alcanivorax sp.
AAGACCCGGCCGTACTGGTGCTCCTTGCGATTGACGTAACCCTGAAAATCCCGAAGGAATTCAAAGGTATCCCCGATCAGGGGAAGTCCGTAATCGCCCGGGATATGGTCAAGCTTGCGGTTCGGCATCCGCGGAAGCTTCTCCGCGGCCTCCTGGGCGGATTGCATGGATGACATCTGGGAAACCTCCTGCTTTCAGGATTACTGCTGGTATACAGCCAATGTACCCTAAAAGCGCGGCGATGCCACTCCCATACCTACATATCGGCGGGATTTGTTGACCCGGATCAAACGGGGGCCACACCGCCGGCCCGCATGGCCGGCCGGTGTGCCGGAGCGTTTCAGTGCTCCTCGCTTCCGTCGTGGACGTGGCCGTGTTCCTTTTCCTCGTCGGTGGCCTCGCGCACCTCGGTGACTTCCACATTGAAGTGCAGCTTTTCACCGGCCAGGGGATGGTTGCCGTCCACGGTAACCTGCTCGCCCTGCACGTCGGTCACGACAAACAGGCGGGGACCGGCTTCGGTCTGGGCCTGGAACTGCATGCCCGGCTCAAGCTCGTCGACGCCCTGAAAGGCCTCGCGCGGCACGTCCTGGATCAGGGCGTCGTGACGCTCGCCGTAACCTTCTTCGGGCGTGACTGTTACTTCCAGCTGCTCGCCGCTTTCGCGGCCGTCCAGCGCGTTTTCCAGACCCGGGATGATATTGCCGTGGCCGTGCAGGTAGGCCAGGGGCTCGCCCCGCTCCTTGGAGGAATCCAGTGTCTCTCCGGCTTCGTTGCTCAGTGTGTAGTGGATGGAAACCACTTTATCGGCTGCGATCTGCATGGAACTCCTTCGTCATTTAGCAGGATTGACCGACCATGGTAGCTTGGAGGCCCGGGTCGTGCATAGTCCGCCAGGGAGGGGCCGGAGACAGGCCGCCAGGGCTCCGCGGCCAGAAAAGAGGACGCAGGTCCCGTGTTTCCGGGGTTGCGCCGCAGCCGACCGAAGGCTCCGGCGCCCCGAACCGAACCCGTATGCATCCCCGGGCCCCGGGGAGTATCCTTGAGCCCGGAAAGCAAGAGATCAGCAACATCCCCCGGATCCGGCAGGAGGGCGCTTCGTTGCTCGTGGACCGCTTCAATCGCAGTGTGGACTATGTACGGCTGTCGGTGACCGACCGCTGTGATTTCCGCTGTGTCTACTGCATGGCCGAGAAAATGACCTTCCTGCCCCGTGAGCAGGTACTCAGCCTGGAGGAACTCTACCGGGCGGCACGGACCTTCGTGTCACTGGGCGTGCGCCGTATCCGGCTGACCGGCGGGGAGCCGCTGGTGCGCCGGGACCTGGTGGAGCTGGCCGGCTGGATCGCCGCACTGGACGGCCTGGAGGAGCTCAATATCACCACCAACGGCGCACGCCTGGCGACCCTGGCCGAACCCCTGCGCCGTGCCGGCGTCTCGCGCCTGAACATCAGCCTGGACAGCCTGGACGAGGAGCGCTTTCGCCGCGTGACCCGCACCGGCAAGCTCCACAACGTGCTGGAGGGCATCGAGGCAGCACGGCAGGCGGGCTTCCGCGTGAAGCTGAACACCGTGGTGATGCGCGGCTACAACGATGACGAGATCCCCGCGCTGGTGGATTTCGCGCTGCAGCGAGGGCTGGACCTGTCGTTCATTGAAGAGATGCCGCTGGGCGAGATCGACGACCACAGCAGGGAAGCCGCGTACATGTCATCCGAGGCGGTGCGCGAGCGCATCCGCCAGCACCATGAACTGATCAGCTCCGCGGACAGCACCCCGGGCCCGTCCCGGTACTGGCGCATACCCGGCCACGACTCCCGGCTGGGGTTCATTTCACCCCATTCCCACAACTTCTGCCACCTGTGCAACCGGGTCCGCCTCACCGTGGAAGGCCGGCTGCTGCTGTGCCTGGGCAATGAGCACAGCGCGGACCTGAAACCCCTGCTGCGCGAACACCCCGGTGACGACGGACCGCTCCGCGACGCCATCATCCGCGCCATGGACCTCAAGCCCGCCGGTCACGACTTCAACCTGGCACCGGGCGAGCAGCTGGTGCGTTTCATGAACATGACGGGGGGATGAGGGGCAAGGGGCAAGGAGAGTGCCTGGACCTTGCGGAAGTGCAACCCTCAACCCGCGCGGCTGCCGTAGCCCTCCCCCTCTCCCTGTCCCTCTCCCACCAGGAGGGTGTCGTAGAAACCCTTGTAGGAGTGCTGCTCGCAGCGCGAAGAATCTGGCACCGTGCGGGAATCCGGGGTTTTCGCGCTGCAAGCAGCGCTCCTACAGATGCCATGAGACCCTTTTGCGACACCCTCACCAGGGGAGAGGGAACTCACCAGAAAGGCCCTGCCATCGGAATCCCTCCCCCTTGAGAGACTGTTGGAAAAGGTAATCCTGAACATGGCCTTGCTGGAGGGTCCCCTCTCCCCGCCGTGGGAGAGGGACAGGGAGAGGGGGGGATTCCAGAGCGGTCGGCGCTCGGCAAACAGCTGCGGGCAACTCCACGCGGCAGCCGCTGTTTTGCCGACCGCCTTTCCCGTTCTGTCAGTCCCAGCGAATCGGTTTTGCCGCCGGGGCCTGTTTTTCCGGCGGTTCCTCCAGGGGTCTTTCCATGCCGCAGGCCAGACAGTCGATCCAGACCCGTTCGCCGTCGCTGCAGCGCCGCACCCTGTCCTGTGCTCCACACTGCGGACAGCTCGCTCCGGCAATGAATCTGCGCTGGATTTTCATCATGCCTCCTGGCAATCCGTATTCTGCGGTCAGCCGGCGGAATACGGACCGCCGTGAGCCGACCGCCGGCTTCGGTCACCCGCCGGTGATACCGCTCTGCTGCAGCAGCGGCTCGATGCTCGGTTCCCGGCCGCGGAAGTCCCGGAACAGTTCTGCGGCATCCCGGCTGCCTCCCCGGGCCAGAATGCAGCGCCGGAAATCCCGTCCGGCGGAACCGAAGACCCCTTCCTCCCGGAATCGGGACCAGGCGTCGGCGGCGAGCACCTCCGCCCACTTGTAGCTGTAATAGCCCGCCGCGTATCCACCGGCGAAGATATGGGCAAAGCTGTGCTGAAACCGGTTGAATGCCGGCGGAGGCATCACCGACACCTCGGCGCGGACCTCGTCAAGCAGGCGCTGAGGCGAAAGCCCGGGTTCGTACTCGGCATGCAGGCGCATGTCGAACAGGGAGAATTCCAGCTGGCGCATCATCTGCATCGCGCTCTGGAAGTTGCGCGCCGCCAGCATGCGCTCCAGGGTCTCCCGGGGCAGGGGCTCGCCGGTTTCGTAGTGCCCTGAAATCAACGCCAGGCCTTCCTCCGTCCAGCACCAGTTCTCCAGCAACTGGCTGGGCATTTCCACCGCATCCCAGGCCACCCCGTTGATGCCCGAGATCCCGGGAACCTCCTCTTCGGTGAGCATGTGATGCAGGCCGTGACCAAATTCATGGAAGAGGGTCTCCACCTCGCTGTGGGTGAGCAGTCCGGGCCTGCCGCCAGCCGGCGGTGTGAAGTTGCAGGTCAGATAGGCCACGGGCTTTTGCACGCCGCCACCGGCACGGCGCCGGCGCACCAGGCACTCGTCCATCCAGGCACCGCCGCGCTTGCCGTCACGAGCGTAGAGGTCGAAAAAGAGGCCCGCCATTTCCTCGCCGGAGTCATCCAGCACGCGGTAGTAGCGCACGTCCGGGTGCCAGGTTTCCACCATGGTGTCCTGCTCGAACCGGGTGCCGAACAGCCGCTCGGCCACGGCGAACAGACCCTCGATGACCCGCTCCACCGGAAACCAGGGCCGCAGGGCCTCATCGGAAATGCTGTAGCGTTGTTCGCGCAACCGTTCGGCCCAGAAGGGCAGATCCCAGGCCTGGAGTTCTTCGGCGCCCTGTTCCGCGGCGAAGGCTCGCAGTTCCGCCAGCTCCTGTTCCGCGCGGGGTTTCGAGCGACGTGCCAGCTCCCGCAGGAACGCCAGCACCTCGTCCACGCTGTCGGCCATCCGGGTTTCCAGGGCCATTTCCGCGAAATTGTTGTAGCCAAGCAGTCGCGCCTGTTCGTGACGCAGCGCGAGAATCTCGTCCATGACCGGCGAGTTGTCGAAACGGCCCGCCTCCGGACCCTGATCCGAAGCGCGGGTGGTGAAGGCATGATAGATCCGCTCACGCAGCGCGCGGTTACGCGCGTGACTGATGACTGCGTGGAAACAGGGAAAATCCAGCGTGAGCAGCCAGCCATCCAGACCCTCTGCACGGGCCCGTTCGGCGGCGCCGGCCAGCGCGGTTTCCGGCAGTCCTTCCAGTTCCGCCTGGTCGGTGACATGCAGCGTCCAGCTGCGCGTGGCGTCGATCAGGTGATCAGAGAATGTGGAACCGAGCTGCGAAAGGCGGGTGGAGATTTCCATGAAACGCGTCTTGTCGTCTTCATCGAGCTCCGCGCCGGATAACCGGAAATCACGCAGCCGATTTTCCAGGTCCCTGGTTTCCGACTCCGTCAGCCCCTGGAGATCACGGTTTTCGTGGAGGCTCTTCCAGGCGGCGTACAGACCCTCGTTCTGCCCGGTTTCGGTTTCCCAGGCCGAAAGCTTCGGCACACAGGCATTAAAGGCTTCACGCAGGCTTTCATCCTGGACCACGGCATTGAGATGGGAGACCGGACCGAACGCCCGGTGCAGCCGGTCACTCTGCTCCTCCAGGGGCAGGGCCAGGTTGTTCCGGGTCCAGGGCCCGCCTTCGCCAAGGATGCGTTCGATTTCCCGGCGAGCCGCTTCGATCAGATGATCCACGGCGGGCTCGGCATGCCGGGCCTCAATGCGGGAAAAGGACGGCAGGCCTTCGTAATCGATCAGCGGATTGTCGCGCATAACACCTCGGGTTGTCCGGATTGCGGCACCCCCGGCGCACGGCCGGCGGGCGGAGGAAGACAGTATAACGACATGCCCGGCGCACGACATGAACTGCCTCGCGCGCGGTCCTGGCGGGCGCTTGAAAGCCCCCTTGTTCAGGAAGGATTAATGCCTCGCGCCGCCACCGCAGACTCTGATTTCCCTTTACACAAACATACACGCAACCCCCGGAACCCGGCGCTTTCAGGGCTCGCTCCGGGACGCGGTTAAGTTTGTTTAAGGGCTGCTGTGCACCAGGGGGAAAGCGCGCAATATCGGATTCAAGGGCGGCACAAAAGAGTTTAAACAGGCTGGCCGTCCGGGAGTTGATGATGAAAGGGCGTTTCCTCGACATGATTCTGGTGCTGCTCATCATGGTGGTCATGGGCATGTCCACCGCGGTGGCACGGGCATCCGAGTCATCCGGCGAACTGGGAGTAGGCCCCGGCGCCAGCTCCGGCGGAAGCATCGGGGTAACCCTTCGCATCCCGGAGATGGTTCGACTTTCCGGCCTCCGGGATCTGGACCTGCAATGGGAATCGGCGGGCAATCGCTTTCATGCCGAAAACGGCCTGTGCGTCTACCGCAACGCGGGCGGCGACTACTCGGTGGTCGCTTCCAGCACAACCGGTGGCGGAAACGGCTTCGTCCTCAACGCCGATGACAGCGAGATTGCCTACAATGTGGAGTGGAACGCCCAGCGCCTGGAGGACAGTCAGCGCGTGGGGCCCTTCAGCGACGGCCATCCGACCAGCCTCGACTGCAACGGCGGCGAGAACGTGAACCTTCAGGTCCATGCGTCGGCGGAGCAAGTCGGTGCCGCCGACAGGCTGGCCACCCATTCCGACACCCTGGTCCTTCAGGTGGTCGCCGAGTAGCAACGCAACCTTCTCACCACGCCGCCGGCGGTTCCCTAATGCCGGCGGCTGATTCAGAATGCCGGCATGGCGATTCGTTCCTTCTCCGGCAATACCCCCCGCCCGGGCCCGCGCGTGCTCGTCGATCACGCGCTCGACGGCGCGCTAGACGATCTGGTGGAAGCGATCACCTGCGCCGAGGGCATCTTACGAGAGCTCGACCTCCCGCGCCCGGAGGGCAACCCGGGCCAACACGCCACGGTCGAGATCCCACTGTTGTCCCCGTAGCGCCCGCGCGGCGAGGTCCCGATCGAGCACGAGCGGAAGGAGCCAGCGATGCAGGCAGAGCGCTATGACGCGATCGTCGTCGGCTCGGGTCAGGGGGGAAACCCTCTGGCCGGATCGCTGGCCCACGAGGGCCGGCGGGTGGCCATGATCGAACGGCG
>SLJS01000103.1 GCA_007135015.1 Alcanivorax sp.
GGGGTGGCGGTCAGTTCGGCGGGGAAGCTGTGCTTGCGCCGGCGGGCGGCGACGGTACCGTTCCACTGCCCCCCGGCCCGGCACTCCTCGAGCATGTCCTGGACCATCTGGGCGGCGTTGGCCGTGGCCAGCTGGCTGCGCAGGGGGGTGCCGGTAAGGGGGTGGCCGGGGTCCAGCAGCGCGCTGGCCACCGGGTTGGCATAGATGATGTGGCCGCCGGTATCCAGGCTCAGGATGCCTTCTCCCACCGAGCGCAGCAGAAGATCATTGTGCTCGCGCAGCCGCTGCTGCTCGAACAGGCTTTCCTCCAACTCCCTGTTGGCCTTTTCCAGCTCCCGGGCCTGGCGGTCGAGTTCCAGAAAGACCCGGACCTTGCCCTGCAGCACCTGCGGCTCAATCGGTTTGGTGAGAAAATCCACGGCGCCGCTGCGGTAGCCCCTGAGGACATGCTCGATATCCCGGTGGATGGCGGTAATGAATATGATAGGCGTGCCCTTGCTGTGGGCCGCCATCTGCATGAACTCCGCCACCTCGTAGCCGTCCATGCCGGGCATCTGGATATCGAGCAGTACCAGCGCCACCGGCTCGCGCAGCAGGACCTGGAGCGCTTCTTCTCCGGAGCCCGCCCGCAGCAGGCGGGCATCGAATTCCTCCAGCAGCGCTTCCAGCGACAGCAGGTTGGCGGGCTGATCGTCCACCATCAGGATCGACGGCTTTTCCATGGCGGCGCTTCCGGCACAGGGTATACATTCAACCTTAACCTGTTCTGGGCGGCGGCAAAACGATACTACGAAAATATTCTGATGGGCGCGGCTTTCCAGGGGCTGGCCGGGGCCTGGCCGGAATGGCGCAATGCCGTGCGAAGCGGCCCCGGGTCGGGTAGAATACGCGCCCTTTCCAGTTCGCAGCATCAAAGGGCAGTCCATGTTCGACAACAGCATCACCATCGGAGACTTCGATCCCGAAATCCAGGCCGCCATCGAGGCGGAAGAGAAACGCCAGGAAGCGCATATCGAGCTGATTGCCTCGGAGAACTACGCTTCGCCGCAGGTCATGGCCGCCCAGGGCACCGCGCTGACCAACAAGTACGCGGAAGGCTATCCGCGCAAGCGCTATTACGGCGGTTGCGAGTTCGTCGACCAGGTGGAGGAGCTGGCCATCGAGCGCGCCAGGAAGCTCTTTGGCGCCGAATACGCCAACGTGCAGCCGCATTCCGGCTCTCAGGCCAACAACGCCGTCTTCCTGGCGCTGCTCAAGCCGGGCGAGACCGTTCTGGGCATGAGCCTGGATGCCGGCGGTCACCTGACCCACGGGGCCAAACCGAACTTTTCCGGCAAGACCTACAATGCCGTGCAGTACGGTCTGGACGAGGCCACCGGCCTGATCGACTACGACGAGATCGAGCGTCTGGCGCTGGAGCACAAGCCGAAGATGATCATCGCCGGCTTTTCCGCTTACTCGCAGAAGCTGGATTTCGGCCGTTTCCGCGAAATCGCCGACAAGGTGGATGCGTACCTGATGGTGGACATGGCGCATGTGGCCGGTCTCGTCGCCGCAGGCGTCTATCCGGACCCGATCCCCCATGCCGACGTGGTGACCACCACCACGCACAAGACTCTGCGCGGCCCCCGCGGCGGGCTGATCCTGTCCCGGGACGACAAGCTTGCCAAGAAACTGAATTCGGCGGTATTCCCGGGAAGTCAGGGCGGTCCGCTGATGCATGTGATCGCCGCCAAGGCGGTCTGTTTTCGAGAGGCACTGAGCGATGACTTCCGCAGCTATCAGCAGCAGGTGGTCACCAACGCCCGGGCCATGGCGGAGGTTTTCGTGGAGCGGGGCTTCGACATCGTCTCCGGGGGTACCGAGGATCACCTGTTCCTGCTGAGTCTTATCCCGAAGGACATCACCGGCAAGGACGCGGACGAGGCACTGGGTCGTGCCAACATCACCGTGAACAAGAATGCCGTGCCCAACGATCCGCGGCCGCCGGCGGTCACCTCCGGGCTGCGTATCGGCACCCCGGCGGTGACCACACGCGGCTTCGGTGAAAGCGAGTGCCGGGACCTGGCCGCCTGGATGTGTGACGTGCTCGACAACCTGGGCGACGACAGCGTGATCGAACGGGTTCGTGGCCAGGTTGAAGAGCTCTGCGCACGCTTTCCGGTCTACCGCTAGCCCGGATATTGCACCAAACCACTCCTGCAATCGAAGGGAAGAGCGATGATATGGGCTTTTCAGAAGGCTCCAGGCACTCTTTTTATAGTGACGTTTACGTTTGCCATGCACTTCGCTTGGTCTGGCCGCCGTCAGGCGCACGTGCTCCTTCAACCGTAGTCCCTGCTACGGCTTCAGTCGCGAGCACGCCTGACGACGACCATCCGCGGCGCGAATTACATGGCATTTGGTGCAATATCCGGGCTAGCCGGAGCGTTTCGGGCTCGAACGTTTGCCGGGCGAAGGGGTTGCAGCTGTAGCGGCCCCGCCCCGCTTCCGCGGCTTCCCGGAGGAGCCTGACCATGCATTGTCCGTTCTGTGATCACGACGATACCCGGGTCATCGATTCGCGCCTGGTCGCCGATGGCGGTCAGGTGCGTCGACGCCGCGAGTGCGGCCATTGTGGCGAGCGTTATACCACCTTCGAGACCGCCGAGCTGGTCATGCCGCGAGTCGTCAAGTCCGACGGCAAACGCGACCCCTTCGACGAGAACAAACTGCGCGCCGGGCTGCTGCGTGCCCTGGAGAAGCGTCCGGTGAGTATGGAGCAGCTGGAAGCGGCGGTCAGCCGCATCGGCCACCGGTTGCGCTCCACCGGGGAGCGGGAAGTGCCCGCCCGCCAGATCGGCGAGCTGGTCATGGAGGAGCTGCGAGAGCTCGATGACGTGGCCTATGTGCGCTTCGCCTCCGTCTATCGCAGCTTCCAGGACATTTCCGACTTCCGGGCCGAAGTGGAACGCCTGGAAAAGGAAGGGGGAAAGGGGTGAGGGCCGCGGGCTTCGAGCCACAAGTGTGCATCACACGAAGGCCGGCGCCTCAAGTCCGGGACCATGGTCAGGACAGGTCATGATGTTCAGTATCGACGACCGGCGGCATATGGAGCGCGCGCTGCAACTGGCGTGGCACGGGCTGTACACCACGGATCCCAATCCACGGGTGGGTGCCGTGCTGGTTCGCCAGGGGCGGGAAATCGGCGCCGGCTGGCACCGCCGGGCCGGCGAGCCTCATGCCGAGCGCCTGGCGCTGGCCGACGCCGGCGATGCCCGCGGCGCCACCTGTTATGTGACCCTGGAGCCCTGTTCTCACACCGGCCGCACCGGGCCCTGTGCCGAGGCGCTTATCGAGGCGGGCGTGGCCCGAGTGGTGGTGGCCATGGAGGACCCGAATCCGCGCGTGGCCGGCAGCGGCCTGGCCCGCCTGCGCGAGGCCGGGATCGAGGTGGAAAGCGGTCTGCTGGAATCCCGGGCCCGGGCGCTGAATCCCGGTTTCGTGCGCCGCATGGAAACCGGCCGGCCCCTGGTGCGGCTGAAGCTGGCCATCAGCCTGGACGGACGCACGGCCATGGCCTCCGGCGAGTCGCAGTGGATCACCGGGGAGGCGGCGCGGGAAGACGTGCAGCGACTTCGGGCCCGTTCCTCGGCTGTTGTCACCGGAACCGGAACCGTGCTTGCGGACCGACCGTCGCTGACGGTACGGCCGGGGCAGTGGACGCTGTCGGAATACGGGGACCCGGAGGTGCGTCAGCCGTTGCGCGTGGTGGTGGACAGTGCACTGCGGACGCCACCGGACGCGCCGGTAATCAGTGGCGAGGGCGGATGCCTGATCGCCACCCGCCGTGCCGGCGACGACCCCCTTGCCGGGCCACTCGTGAAGGCCGGCGCGCAACTGGTGCAACTGCCCGCCGGCGAACAGGCGGGTGTGAGCCTGGCGTCGCTGCTGGAAGAACTGGCCCGGCGCGAATGCAACGAAGTCCTGGTGGAGTCCGGGCCCACTCTGGCGGGCGCGCTGGTCCGTGAGGGCCTGGTGGATGAACTGGTGGTCTACATGGCCACGGTGCTGCTGGGCTCGTCGGCGCGGCCCATGCTGGCGCTGCCGGAACTGGAGCGGATGGCTCAGCGCCGGCCCCTGCGGCTGCGCGAGAGCCGGCAACTGGGCAATGACCTGCGGCTGACGCTGGAACCGGAGAATCCCTGATTCGGCACGCAAGCGCCGCCGCTGCGATAATGGCGGTGGGGACCACGCAATCGAGGTGCGGAAGATGTTTACGGGAATCGTGGAGACAATGGGCGTGCTCCGGGCCATGGAACCGGTGGGCGGCGACAGCCGCCTGCGTATCGAGGCACGGGAGATGGACATGAGCGATGTGGCCATCGGTGATTCCATCGCCGTTAACGGCGTATGCCTGACCGCCACGGAAATCGCCGGTGACGGCTTCGCCGCGGATGTCTCCGGCGAGACCCTGGATGCCACCACACTGGGCGGGTTGCGGCCCGGCGCCCGCGTGAACCTGGAAAAGGCGCTGACTCCGGCCACCCGTCTTGGTGGCCATCTGGTTTCCGGCCATGTCGACGGTGTGGCAACGGTGGCGGCGGTGGCCGAAGACGCTCGCTCGACCCGCGTGGACATCGATGCGCCGGAAGCGTTGGCGCGCTATATCGCCCGCAAGGGCTCAGTGACCGTCGACGGCATCAGCCTCACGGTCAACGAAGTGTCGGGCAGGCGCTTTTCACTCAATATCGTGCCGCACACGCAGCAGGTGACCACCAGTGGTGAATGGTGCGCGGGCACCCGGGTAAACCTGGAAGTTGATATCATTGCCCGCTATCTCGAACGGCTGCTGCTGGGCGACCGGGCCGCGGACCCACAGGCGGAGCAGGGCGTGACCCTGGCATTGCTTGCCGAAAACGGTTTTCTCAACAGGTGATTGCATGAACCTCGACAGTGTTCCCGAACTACTCGAAGACCTGCGCGCCGGTCGCATGATCATTCTCATGGATGACGAAGACCGGGAGAACGAGGGCGACCTGGTCATGGCGGCGGAGCATGTTACGCCCGAGGCCATCAATTTCATGGCCCGTTACGCGCGTGGTCTGATCTGCCTGACCCTGACGCAGCAGCGTTGCGAGCAGCTGGAGCTTCCCTTGATGGTCGGGCGCAACGGCGCCGCACTGTCCACCAACTTCACGGTTTCCATCGAGGCGGCCGAAGGCGTGACCACCGGCATTTCCGCGGCGGACCGCGCGCACACGGTACGCACCGCCGTGGCCCGGGATGCATCGCCGCGGGACATCGTCCAGCCCGGCCATGTCTTTCCGCTGATGGCGCAGCCCGGTGGTGTGCTGCATCGCGCCGGCCATACGGAAGCGGGTTGCGACATGACGCGCCTTGCCGGACTGGAGCCGGCCGCCGTGATCGTGGAGATCATGAACGAGGACGGCACCATGGCGCGCCGTCCGGACCTGGAAAAATTCGCCGAGGCGCATCAGCTGCGCATCGGCACCATTGCCGATCTGATCCAGTACCGCATGGTTCATGAAAAGACCGTGGAAAAGGTCAGTGAGAACGTACTGCCCACCTGGTATGGCGATTTCCGCATGATCGCCTTTCGCGATACCGTCGACGACATGGCCCATGTGGCCCTGGTCAAGGGGGAGATTCATCCCGATAGCGTCACCACGGTGCGGGTTCACCAGATCGATCCCCTGCGCGACATCATGAGTGCCAAGATTGACGGACGAACGGGCTGGAACATGCACCATGTGCTGTCCGAAATTTCCCGGAGTGAATCGGGTGTGGTGATCATACTGGGGCAGGACTATGTCTCCCGGGACATGCTCGGACGCATTGACGAATTCTTTTCGGGAAGACAGCCCGGCATGTCGGGCGACGGGCCGGGCTACCGCAACATCGGCACCGGCTCGCAGATCCTGCGCGAACTCGGCGTGGGAAAGATGCGCCTGCTCAGCTCGCCCATGCGCTTCAACGCGCTGTCCGGCTTTGACCTGGAAATCGTCGAGTACGTCCAGCCGGATCAGTAATAAAGCGCCGCAGGCTCTGCCCAATTCTTCCCCGGGCGAGACCTTCGCAAAAGTCTCGCCCGGCATCTGCAGGAGTACCCCTTTCCCCTTTCCCCTTGTCCCTTGTCCCTTGTCCCTTGTCCCTTCCCTTGCCA